>JAIRKB010000229.1 GCA_031260385.1 Propionibacteriaceae bacterium
CACCACCTCCCCTCGATCCCCGTTTCCAAGTAACCTGGCCACAACCCTGGTTAAGTCCCCCAGCTCCATGGGTTGGTCCACCCGTACCAAGCGGACAGTGACCAGCTAGGAAATCTGCCGCCACAATAATGGCTGATATGATGGTAGTCCGGACTAGTGAAAGACTGAAAAATGGTCGGTTTCATCGTAACGGCGGCAGTGGGGTTCATTTTACTACTTACCTTCCTCATTTTTGATGGCATCTTCGATGCTATAGACATCGACATTATGGGGTCAGGGGTGTTTTCGGGGGCCTCGCTGGGCGGGCTTATTACGGGGTTTGGCTGCGGGGGTGTCATCGGTACATCCCTCCAATGGCCGTTAATCCTGTCGATAGCCCTAGGGCTAGTCGTCGGCGTAGCGATCGCTGCCGTCGCCGTCGCCCTCTATCGCCTACTGAAAAACGCCGAAAGCGCGCCCGAGGATTTCTCGCTCGACAAGCTGGTCGGATCGACCGGTGTGGTCACCGCCGGCTCAAAGGCCGGTGAACGAGGCCTCGTCCAACTGATGTATCTCGGCTCCCCCCGTACGGTCTCTTTCTCGTCTGACACCCCCATCGCAACGGGCGAATCGGTGCTCGTCACCGAAATAAACGGGGTGGACTCTGTCAACGTCATATCTACCCAATCCGCTGGAAGGACCCTGGAGTGAACATCAATCCCGATACCCTAGCTATTGGCGCGATCGCCCTCGCCGTCGTCGCCGTAATCATCATCATCTTCGCTATCGCCAAACGCTACCGAATTCCTGACGCCAACGAGGCTCTGATTGTCACCGGGGCGAAAGGCAAGAAGGGCGCCGACGGGGCTGGCACTCTGAAGGTTGTGATGGGCTCGGGGTCTTTCATCGTGCCCTTCATCCAGCGCTGTCGCGTGCTCTCCCTCGATGCCACCGAAATTACCATGCAAGTTCCGGAGGGCGTCTCCAAAGACAGTATTAAGGTCGTTGTTGACGCGGTCGCCTTGGCGAAGATTGACGGCACGCCTTCTGGCGTTCGCTCCGCTGCCCAGCGCTTCCTTGGTCGCGAAGACCAGATTCCGCGCATCATCCAGTCGATCCTGGCTGGGGCCCTGCGTGGGGTGGTCGGCAATATGACGATCGAGGAGATGCTCCGGGATCGCGAAGGCCTCGCCACCAAGATCCAGGACGCCGCTGCCTCGGCGCTCTCCGACGCCGGCCTGCGGGTCGACACCCTCCAGATCAACGGCATCTCGACCGACCCGGTTGACTACATCACCAACCTTGGTCGTCCGCAAGCGGCGGAGGTCCGCAAAGCGGCTGAGGTCGCGGAAGCCCACAACGACCAGGAGGCCGCCCGCGCCAAGGCTCAGGCCCGGATTCAGATCGCCGCCGCCAACAAGGATGCTCAGCTCAAGGAAGCCGACTTCCTGAAGGAAACCGCTCAGGCGGAGGCGGAAGCCCAGGCGGTTGGCCCGATGACGAAGGCGGCGCAGGACGCCCGGATCACCCAGGCCGAGCAGACCAATGCTCAGCAGATCGCCACCCTAACCAAGCTGCAGTTGGACTCTGAGGTCCGCGCCAAGGCGGACGCCAATCTCTATGCCGCCCAGAAGGCGGCCGATGCTGAACTCTATACCGCCGAGCAGCGGGCCAAGGCCCAAGCCGTACAAGTTACGGCAGCTGCCGAGGCCGAGCAAACCCGCCTAACCCGCGAGGGTGCCGGTAAGGCGGCCGCGATCAAAGCGGCGGCGGAGGCGGAGCAAGCTCGACTCTCCTTCGAGGGTGACGGCCAGGCTTCGGCCATCCGGGCCTCCGGTCTCGCGGAAGCCGAAGCGATCAAAGCGCGCGGTCAAGCCGAAGCTGAGGTCAAGGAACTGCTTGCCGAGGCCTACAACAAGTACGGTCAGCAGGCCGTCATCGACCGGGTCCTAGCCTCTCTACCGGAGATGCTCGCTGCGGCCGCCAAGCCGATCGGCGATATCGACTCGATCACTGTCATCGGCGATGCTGGCGCGGCGGGTAGTGTCACCAAGGTGTCAACCGATCTGCTGGTTAAGCTGCCCGCCGTGGTCAAAGCGGCGACCGGCTTGGATCTGACCGAGCTGATGCAATCCTGGTTCAGCGCTAGTAAGACGCCGGAGACCCCGAGCGTCCCTGAGGTCATCGAGGCCTGAGGCTGGCGGGGGAATGACCACCCAAGCAGTAGTGTCCCGCACCGGGGTTCGGTGGGGGACACTAACGGCTTGCTACGCCGTTGTCCACGGGCTAGGGGAGTTCCTGACCGCCCTGACCCTGTTTTCGATGACCTCCAGTTGGACCGATCTTGCCTTACTAATCGTGGTCTACAACGCCCTCGCTTTCGGCTGCCCCCTACTCATCGCCTCGTTCCTCGTCGCCTCGCGGATCGAGCGGATCTCGGAAGGTCAGATGGGCCTGGCCGGAGCCGTACTCATGGCGACCGGGATGATGGTGGCTCAGCTTCCCTGGGCTTGTGTTGTCTTGCTTGGTCTAGGCAGTGCGATGCTCCATATTGCCGCTGGTACGGCGACGTTGAAACTAGGCTCGCGCAAGGGTACGGCCGTTGGGGTCTTCGAGTCGACCGGGGCTTTTGGTTTGGCCCTCGGCGGGGTGCTTGGTCTGGGCGTCTGGCATCAGGTCGCCGCTACCCCTTGGATTGGCCTTGGGGCGCTGGTGATGGTGATTGGTGGGGGCGCGGTTCTCGCCTGGGGCACGCCAGCTGTGGGAGCGATAGCCGCCGATGTGCCGTCCACTAGCGGTTTTCCCGCCTTCGCTCGTACGGAACTAGCGCTGGCCCCCCGACCGGGCTGGGCCCTCCTCGGCGCGGTCGGCCTGCTCGCCTTGATCTCCGTGGTCCGCGCCACCATCGGGCTGACGGCACCTTCGCCTTGGAAGGAAGGTACGGCGTTAATCCTGGTCGCGGCCCTAGCGGTGGCCCTCGGTCGGGCGGTCGGCGGGATCATCACCGACCGCTGGGGCTATCGCCTCCCCGCCCTGGTCGGCCTACTCAGCGTCGGCATCTTCTTGGGGTTATTCCCGACTGCGCTAGGGGCCGGTTTGGTCGGATGCTTCCTACTGGGATGTACGATGGCCCCCCTCATCGTCGCCCTCGTCGACACCATCGGTCGCCCCAGCCTGGCCTTCGGAATGGCCCAATTTTGCCAGGTCCCCGCCGCCATCTTGGTCGGCCTGGTCTACCCGTCCTGGGTCATCATCGTCCTGATGGCGATCTGCGCCCTACTCCTACTAGCGGTCAAACCGCTGTCTGATCGGAGGATTAATGCTCCCCTATGATGTCGCCTACGGCCCCGTCCTCTCCGGCGCCGCCATCCTCGCCACGATTGCCGTAGTGGTGATTGTCGCGGCCATCGTTCTCGTTGTAGTTCTAGCTCGTCGCAAAAATCGATCTTAACCAGTCTGTGCTACCTTGCGTAGATCCGTAGGTACATCACGGCACTGACCGTGGTGGCCAAGTTGAGGCTAGAGACTTGGGGGCGCATGGGCAAGGAGACTATCTGGTCGCAGCGCTCTCGGACTGCTGCTGACAAGCCAGAACGTTCAGAGCCGAAGGCGAAGATGGTGGGGCCTGGGCAACTGCGGGGGTCGAAGGGGGTGCCGTCAGCGTCAAGGCCGACCAGTTTGAACTGGGCGCGGAAGGGGTCTAGGTCGGTCAATAGGCTCTCCGAGCTTACGGCAGGCACCGCCCACTGGAGACCAGCCGCTCCTCGTACGGCGGCCGGATCGCAGACGTCGACCGGGCCGTGGACAAGCACGCCGGCCGCGTTGGTGGCGGCGGCGACGCGGATGACAGCGCCGAGGTTCTTGGAATTGCGCGGATCGTCGAGCAGGATCGTTGGTCGGTTGGCTTGGGGGAGGGCCTCGTCGAGATCCCAGTCCGGACGCTTGGCGTAAGCGATCACATGGGTGGGCACCGGCTGCCCGCTCAGGGAGCGGAACTCGGCGGTCGAGACGACACGCGCCCGCCGCTCGATCAGGGGCCGTAGTTCGGGGGCTAGAAGGTCGGCATTGGCTAGCGCCTGCTCCTTGTCATCGGTCACAACGTCCATGATCATCGCCACAAACCGTACGGCATGCTTCAGCGCGTGGATGCCCTCCAGGGCGATCAGTGTTCCCATACCCCCCACCCTA
>JAIRKB010000251.1 GCA_031260385.1 Propionibacteriaceae bacterium
AGGGGTTAGTGCTAGTGGTAACCAGGTTAACGGACGCCCCCGGGAAGGTCTCCTTCGGCCAGCCAGCGACGACGGTCAGCGGTTGCCCCGGCGCGAGGTAGTCCTGAGTGAAGGTTACCTTCGAACCAGAAATCGAGTGAGCCTGGCACGGTGTCGATCCAACCCCGGCATAACAGGTGGTCTTGGTCGCCCGTCCGGGCGAGTTAATCGTCACTGTGATATTGGAGATTGGCAGCGTGAAATCCGACCCGATCGCATTCCAATAGATCTCATCGAGGCCGGACTCCTCGACATTGGGGTTGACCATGCCGGTTAGAGTGTAGGTCACCACGTAAGTCTGGGTTCCTCGGACAGTCTTGTTAGGGTCGCCGATTCGTAACTGGATGTAGTTACGTTCGGTGGTCTTGTCGATATTGGTCGGGGCGCCAGTCGGGGATTTGACCCGGAAATCTCGGTAAGTGTAGAGACGATCCTGGTCGGAGCTATAGCCCTGGCGAGTGATGAAGTAAAAATAGGGGCCATGCCCACTAGAGCCGAAGGTGAGATCAACGGTCTGAGTGACGGACATCACCCCGTTCTCGTCAACCGTAACCTGAATATCAAAGCGGGTGAACTGGTCGCCGGCGGCGTGCGCCAGTGGCGCTGAAAAGGCTAGAAACCCCGCCAACAGGGCGGCGATCAGTCCAAGAGCGAGGCGTTTCATGCTAGCCAGTCTACCGCTTTAGGGCGCTAGCAGCCCCCTAAGATCGGCGGCCTCACTGGTCCGACCAAGATCGTCGAGGGTTTCTGAGAGCTTCACCAAGATGGAGGTACGGAGGTCCTGAGCCGGTGCGCCCCCGGCCAAACTGGTTTCGGCATGGGTGAAGGCTTGGCGCCACAGTTGGATGGCCTGCTCGCGGTCTTCGAGGGGGTCGACAAGCATTTGGGCGGCAAAATGCTCCGCTTTGGCGGCTTGACCGAGATCACCAGCGGTGATGTATTGCTGGGCAGCCTGAAGGAAGACCGCCACCGCTTCCTCCCACCTTTCTTCGTGTACGAGGACCAGCCCCCGCGACTCCATTAGCCCGGCGAGTTGCCAGGTGGTGGGTTCATTAAGGCTTTCCGCGAGCTGACGGGCCTTGTCAATATCCCCGAGTGCGCTGGGGTCACCGAGGTCCGCTTTGACGAGGGCCAGGCTTTCTAACAGGACGATTTCGACACCGGTGTCTTGGTTCCCGAGTAGTTCGAGGGCCTGGATGAGGCTGGCACGGGCTTCTTGGGTGTGGTCGAGGAAGCGCAAGACCCCCGCTTGGCGGTGGAGTAGATCGGCGCTGGCGACCGGGTTGGTTGCTGCCCACAATGCGGCCGCCCGGGCGTACATCCCGACGGCCCCGCCCCAGATCTCGGCCAACTCGAAACCGAGGGCGAGTTGTTCGCACACCTCCGCTAGACGCTCATCGGGACAGGACTGGGCTTCTAGCTCGCCTAAGACCCCCCAGAGATATTCCACTGCCTCCTCGGGATGGCCGCCGTTCAGCAAAGCCACGCCCATGTGGTATCTGATGCGGACGGTCGAGATTTCGGCTTGTTCGGCGGCCAACTGGGCGGTACGCAGCCGTCGGAACTCTTCGACGTAGTGCTCCGCCTCCCGATAGAGATAAGACGACAGACGGGCACAGCCTAGGACACCGACGGGGGCGTCATAACGGGAGAAGATATTCATCGCCTCGTCGGAGTCACGCGCCCCTTCGAGCCAGCGGCCTAATCCACCCAAAGCCCGCCCGCGCACCTCGAGGGTCAGGGCTCGCTCGCCGTCACCCATCTTCAGTTTCAGGGCTCGATCGCAAAGCTCAATCGCCTCCCGGTAGCGGGCGAGCATCATGCGCGATTGGGCGAGGGCCCGCAGGGTGGTCGCCAGGGTCGACTCCCGGGCTTCGGCCTCGGTGACCGCCTGCTCAAGTAGGGCCATGATCGGCGGCCAGTCCTCCGGCTTGGTGGTGGCATGGGCGAGGGCGGCGGCCAAGGTTACGGCGATGGCAGCTCGGGTTGGTCCCGGTTCCAGGCGTTCCAACTCCGCCGCTAAGTGGGGCTGGTCGGCCTCCGGGTTGGTGAGGAACCCCGCCGCTCCGATCAAGCGTCCGGACTGGGCCGCTTCGAGACGGCCGGTGACCGTCAGGGCAGCGCTCCACAAGGGCACCCAAGCTTTCGCTTGCTCGGTTCGGCCAAGGCGGACCAGAGAGTGGATGAGGAAACCAAGCCCTTCGACGCGGGTCTCCGCATCCTCACAGTCGAGGGCCTTCAACGCGGCCTCCTGGGCCGCTAGGTAGGCTTCGCCATGATAGAAGACTTCAGCGCGCTCCAGCCAACTAGTCGCCGTGGTTGGTGGGGTCGGGGTAGCGGTGGTGGGCACGAAGACGTCAGTGAGGATTGGTAGCTCGTAGTGTTCGGCGCGTATCGCCCGGGCCTTCGCCAGGTTCTCGGAGCGGAAGGTGTTGTGATTGCGCTGGTCAAAGGCCGTTGCTAGGCGGTCGGCTCCCTGCCAGGCGGCTAGGGCCAGTTCCTGGACCGTCCAGGGGCCATCGTGGGGCCCAAAGAAGCGGATCAGGGCGGGGGCGTCTGCGCCCCGTACCCTCTGGTCAGCGTAACCGACCTCGGCGACGGCCTCCAGGACGGTACCGATGGCGGCTAGCAGATCGAGTTGCCCAGACTCGTCAAGGGCATCATGGGCTAGCCAGGGCAGGTGGCGCTCCAACATCGCCAAACCGCGGGCCTCATTACCGGTGATAGCGCAGAACTGGAGGTGGAAGCCGATCGCAGACAGATAGATCGGGTTATGGCGACACAGGCGGTAGGCCCCCATGTGGGCACTACGCGCCTGGGGGAGTCGCCCGGCGCGCAGCGTTGCTAGTAAGGTGCCAGACAAGGCGAGTTCGGGCTCGAGTTCGCAGTGCAACTCGCGGGCGTAGATCTCGTCAACCAGTTTTAGGGCCTGATCCTGCTCCCCGATTTCGGTCGCGAACCGGGCGAGGGTGGAAACCGTACAAGCCTCGCAGTCGGAGTATGTGTCGCGGGGGGTGATCAGGAATTGCCGACGATAGGTTTTCGCTTGCTCGAGATCGCCACAACACCAGGCATGCCGAAACCGGGAGAGGACCACCGCGCTCAAGCCCAGATTGGCTGCCCGATAGTGAGCCTCAAGGTCGTCTAACATCGCTTCGCATTGGGCTAGGGAGAAGATCGATGAGCCGTCCAGCAGCTCGACGATCCATTTGAACTGCCAGAGAATGTCACCATGCCCATAGCGCTGCCGACGCGGAAAACGTTTCGGGTCGGCGTCATGTTTCGCCAAACACCAAGCAAAGTTCGATAGTTCGGCGTCGGTGTCGCCCGTGAAATCCGCACATTCGACTAGGGCGAGGCGGACCTCATACTCCCAGGTTTCGTCGCCAAGCTCTTGGCTTAGGGCCAAGGCCTCGTCGAGGAGTCGGCGCAGCTCCACCCCGGGCTCCAGGCTCGCCGCCTCGTCGAGCAGGGTGCGAATTCGGCGGGCTGGCTTGTCGGGGCTCACCGGTCCTCCCCGGGGTCCGGCACCAGGCTGGCTTGGGCGGTTAGCTCGATGAGATCGGATAGGGCGGTGGTCATGAGCGTACGATCAGAAGACGACAGGGGGTAACTGCCCGCCAACTGCGATTGGACGTAAAGCAACTGGATCGAGCGATCAAAGACCACCGGATCGTCGAGTTTCGCTAGCGATCGTACGAGCGGATTGGCCCAGTTCAGACACAGTCGGGTGGTGAAGCCGGTCTCCTGGTAATCACTAAGGGATAAAGCGAAAGCGTCGGTTTGGGCGAGGATCGCTGCCCACAAGCCATTGGAGGTCGCATCGGCGGCCCGGGTGCGGTCAATGTGACGGAAAACCTCGGGATCAGCGACGAAGAGGGCGGGCACATCCCCCGACTCCATGATGCGGACGACCCCTTGGCAGTTGCGAGACTTGAGGACGGCGGTTGCCCGATCCTCCAAGCTGACGGTCAGGGCGTGGTCCTCTAGGCGCGGTGGATCGAGGCGATCCAACTCACTCAGCACATCGACCCGGGTGACCATGACGGAGGGGAAGACGGTGGGCAGTAGCTCGGCGAGATCGGAGTCGTAAACATAACCCCCGTTGACCAGCGGTAGATCGGCGCGAGACAAGGCGGCGATCTGACGGAACTCGTCGATCGTCCGAGCGTAGCGGACCAGCGGTGAGAGCTTCACCAGTTGGTCGAGACGCATCCGGCCAGCCGAGGTTTCCACCGACAGCCAGCCCAGGAAGATCGCCGCCATCTCCTCATCGTGGAGGACGAGTTGCTTGATGGCGACCTCGTGGACGGCGAGGAAGGCGGCGAAGCGGTGGGGGGAATGGATCGCCAGGTCCATCAACCAGCCCCTGACACAAGCTCCCAACTGCTCGCGGGTGTAATCCAGGTTGAAGTCCTCGACGATCCCCTCGCGACTAGCGGTGGGGGTCAGACCACTAGAGTCGACGACCGCTCTCACAAAGAACGCCCAGTCGGGGAGCAAGCCATCCACCCGCTTGCTGAGCAGCATGCCACCGAGGTAAACCGCCGTCGTTTGGTGAGCATTCGGCGGCGGGGAGTGGGGTAAGACGAAACCGACCCCGCGCGTGCCAGTGCCGGGGGCGCTGAGGCTGATAACGTCAAGCGGGTCGAAGCCTAGCTCCGTATGGGAGAAGTGGTCGAGGGCGGAACGGTCGGCAGTGTCATCGTGGAAGACCGGTTCGGCGTTCAGCCGTCTAGTCTGGACGAAGCCGTCCGGTTGAACAAACCCGTCTGAGCCAATCGGGGGCGCTTGAGCCGCTAGATCAATTGGGATTGGTAGGTATTGCCCGTACTCAACGGCGATTTGAGCCACGCTATCTCGTGATAGCAGGTCGAGGGTATCGAAGCGCGGGGTCAAGAACACTTGGGTGCCGATTGGTGGATTGCCGTCAAGCTCGGTGACCGTGAAGCGACCATCACTAGAACCGATCCACTCCACTGCCTTCCCGCCCGTCGCCGATTGGGTGATGATCCGGATCTCGTCCGAGACCATGAAGCAGGACAGCAAGCCGATCCCAAACTGACCGAGGTAATCGGTTCGCGCCAAGCCGAGGATATCGCGCTTCGAGCTGCGCCCCACGGTGGCGAGCAGGTCCGAGACCTCGTCAATCGTCAGCCCGATCCCCTCGTCGACAATGGCGAACTCACCGTCACCTTGGGCCGGATAGACCCTGATCCCCCAGCCTTGATCGGGCTCGGTGTTGTGAGTCCGGGCGTGGGTGTTCCGGGCGGTGATCGCGTCGACCCCATTTTGCAATAGCTCCCGCAGATAGACGCGGGGGGAAGAGTAAATATGGCGACCAAGCAGGTCAACAACGCCCTTTAGATCAACTTGGAACGGACGACTGTCAGACACCGCAAACCCCTAACGCACTTATCCAATTAATCTATCAACTAGGCTGGCCACCAACAAGCCTGACCAGTAACCTAACGCGAAACTCCCGCTGCGGTTCGGTATCATGTTTGGTGGTGAGGTTAACAATTGGAAGGGGGGCAACCGATGGTCGGTGATCTTTTTGCCGAAGCATTCGAGGAGAAACCGGGCAGTGCCCACCTGCGGGTGCGGGTGATTCTGACCATTTCTGGGGTGTTCGCCTTAGGCATCATTCCTGGGTTCACACTGTTGTTAGGGTCGTACGGGTCGCCGCTGACGACCTCGCTGTCGGCGATCGGCAACTCACCTGGTATGCGTACGGCCTACCTAACCTGGGCGATCGTCCTCTGCGCTTATTATGTGGCTGCCCTCTATGCTTTATCGATCTTGACCGGGGATCGCCTGAAACGCCTGCGGGTGGTCGCCTGGCTAATTGCAGGCGCCCTCCTCGGCTCCTCGGTAATCCCGTTCTATCCCGATGAGATGCCAGGTTGGGCTTTCGCCCACGAGATCGGCTCCAAACTCTCGGCCGGTTTCCTAGTTCTCGCCTTCCTGCTGTTCACCTTGTCGATCCGAATCTCCTACCCCCGACTCTTCCGCCGAGCCCTAGTCTTGTTGGTGGTGATCGTCGCCGCCGCCGGCATCCCCTACCTCTTCTTCTCCGCCTCCTGGATCTCGACCGGTCCCGGCCTGATCGGTGCCGGCCTCTTCCTGTTCTTAACCATGTTCTGGTTGGTCCGGGAGGACGACTTCGACCCCGAAGCCGTTTTTAGTACGAAAAGCTGAAGTTGGTGTTGGAAGCCGTAGCCTGGACAAGCGAAGCGCCGTCCGGGAAATGTAAAGGTTCCCGGACGGCGCTCACGCTTTCCCTGAACGGCGCGTTCGCTTTCCCTGAACGGCGCGTTCGCTTTTCCCGGACGGCGCTAACGCTTGTCCAGGCTACGGCTACTTTTCCCGGACGGCGCTAACGCTTGTCCAGGCTACGAGTAAGCGTATGACACCGTAGGTGCCAAGTACATCTGATGTTGGTGTTAACAATCGGCTACAGATTGGCGTTACCCCATTAGACTGAGCTTATGACCGACGCTTGCCCACCGCGCCCTTGGTGGAAGGACGCGATTTTTTACCAGATCTATCCCCGCAGCTTCCAGGACTCGAATGGCGATGGGATTGGTGACATCCCCGGGATCATCTCCCGCCTCGACGAGATCGCCGCTTTGGGGGTGACCGCGCTGTGGCTCTCCCCGCTTTATTGTTCCCCGGACGCTGACAATGGTTATGACATTGCCGACTACTGCGATATCGACCCCCGCTACGGCAACCTAGCGGATTTCGACCACCTAGTCGCCGAAGCCGCCAAGCGCGAGATCAAGATCATCATGGATCTGATCATCAACCACACCTCCAGCGAACACCGCTGGTTCCAAGCCAGCCGGCGCGGTGAGGAACCCTATCGTGACTACTACATTTGGCGCGAAGCGAAAGAGAACGGCGATCCCCCCAACAACTGGACCTCCTTCTTCATGGGCTCCACCTGGGAGTGGGACGATCAGCGCCAGGCCTACTATCTCCATCTCTTCGACGCCCAGCAACCCGACCTCAACTACGACAACCCCGCCGTGATCGAAGAGGTCAAGCAGGTCCTCCGGTTCTGGCTGGACCGTGGGGTCGCCGGGTTCCGCTGCGACGTGATTAACCTGCTGCACAAGACTAGTTTCGACGACGGTCGCGGCGGCCCGATCCTGCGCGGGATCGAACACTACCAAACCCAACTCGGCACCCACCGGATCCTCCAGGAACTCCGGCGCGAGGTCTGGGAACCGTACGGCGCCTTCACGGTCGGCGAATCCTTCGGCGTCAACCTGCCCGAAGCCCAAGCCCTCACCAACCCCGACCCCGGCGAACTAGATGTTGTCTTCTACTTCGACCACCTCGAAGTCGACCGAATCATTAACCGTTACGGCCCCAAACCGTTCAGCGCCGCTAAGCTCATGGAGCGTCTAACCACTTGGCAGCACGGCCTAGATTGGAATGCCCTCTACCTCGAGAACCACGACCAGCCGAGAATCGTCTCCCACTACGGTGACGACAAGAAATACTGGGCCCGCAGCGCCAACCTCCTAGCGACGATGCTGCTCACCCTGCGCGGCACCCCCTTCCTCTATCAGGGCCAAGAGATCGGCATGACCAACTTCGACTACACGTCGTTTGATCAACTCGATGATGTCGAAAGCTTCAACGTCGCCGCCCTAATGAAGCGCTTCGGCCTTCCGCGCGGTCTGCGTTGGCGACTAATCCGCCAAGCCTCCCGCGACAACGCCCGTACCCCCGTCCAATGGGACTCCTGGCCGGGAGCCGGCTTCACCACCGGCAAACCTTGGTTAGCGATCAACGCCAACGCTACCTGGCTGAACTACGCCGCCCAAGACTCCGACCCCCACTCCGTCCTCAACTTCTACCGCCGCCTAATCCGGCTGCGCCGGAGCTGCCCCACCCTCCTAGAAGGCGGTTTCGAGCCGCTCTACGCCGACCGCGCCCTAATGATCTATCGTCGTACGCCCGTTGACGGGTCAGCCGACCCGGCCTACACCATCTGGCTAAACTTCTCCGGACGTACGGTCAAACTGCCCAAAGCCTGGTTGGAAGCCTCCCTAACGGATGCGCGCGCTGACGCAGGACCAAGCTGTGTCGTGTCCAATAGCGGGCGGCACAGCCTTAAGGGCGTGTTACTGCCTTGGGAGGCAGTCATCATCCGCGAAGGCCCCCCTCTAGCCGAAGGAACCGAGGGAACCGACGAGTCATGATCACCGTTACCGATGGGGTCTTTCGCCTTGACACCGCCGCGACGAGCTACTGGTTTCGGGTGACCGAATTCGGGCACCTTGAGCAGATGTACTACGGCTCGCGCCTGCCGGCCGACCAGCCGATCACCGCCCTCGGCATTAAGCGCAGCGCCGAGATCGGGACAACCGTCGTACACCCCTCGGCTGACCAAGCCGACCCGCTGTATGCCCTCGATAACCTGTGTTTAGAGTGGTCCGGGATCGGCGTCGGTGACTATCGCGAGTCCCCGATTGAAGTGGTGGGCGCAGATGGCTCATATCGATCCGACTTTATCTACATCAGCCATGCCATTAGCGATGGTGTTGGTCAATCAAACGACCTACCCTTAGCGCGAATCGGAGATGAGCCTAGATATTGTTCGGAAGAAGCCGGGTGGGGGATGGACGCCGACACTGCCCAGCAGAAGGCGTTTCGCGCGGCGATCCCTGCGGGATCATATCGCCGCGCTCGGACTCGCGCC
>JAIRKB010000264.1 GCA_031260385.1 Propionibacteriaceae bacterium
AATGGTCTGATCAGCGATCCGGTCCCAGGAAAACTCTTCGATGCAGCGTGTCCGTCCTGCTTTGCCCATGGCCGCCGCTCTTTCTCGATCCCGGGTGAGGGTGTTGATGGAATCGGCGAACTGAGCTTCAAACTCGGCGACCGCCACCGGATCTTCACTGCGATCGGCATCGTAGGGCACGAGTAGTCCGGTCACACCATCAACCACCACCTCAGGAATCCCCCCAACCGCGGAGGCGACCACGGCGGTCTCGCAGGCCATTGCCTCCAGGTTGACGATGCCTAGTGGTTCATAGACCGACGGGCAAGCGAAGACATCAGCGTGGGTAAGAATCCGACGCAGATCAACCTGCGGCAGCATCTCCACCACCCAGGTGACACCCTTACGCCCCGCTTTGAGGGTGGTAAAGGCTTCCGTAAACTCCTGCTCGATCTGCGGGGTGTCGGGGGCACCCGCCAAGAGCAAGACCTGAGTGTCCGGATCCAGCTCGCGGGCAGCTCTCACCAAGTGGATCAGGCCTTTTTGCCGGGTTAGGCGACCGACGAAGACGACCAGTGGGGCCTCGAGGTCAACCCCGAGGGCTTGCAGTCGAGTGGTCTCCGCTTCGGGGTAATACTGGTCGGTGTAGATGCCGTTACGAACCACAAAGACCCGCTCAGGATCTAATTCGGTGTAAGAGGCGAGAACATCGCGGCGCATCCCGTCCGAGACGGTGATCACGGCCGTGGCGTCAAGGAAGGCGGTCTTTTCCGCCCAGGAGGACACGGCGTAACCCCCGCCGAGTTGTTCAGCCTTCCAAGGCCGGTGGGGCTCTAGGGAGTGAGCAGTGACGACGTGAGGGATACCAAGCATCTTGGAGGTGAGCAGACCGCCCATGTTGGCATACCAGGTGTGGGAATGGACGATGTCAACCTCAGGCACGGCCGCCGCAATCGCGACATCGGTGCCGAGCACCCGCAAAGCGGCATTGGCGCCAGGCGGGAAGGTTTCCAGATGAGCAGTGGCGCCGGGGCGCGGTTCTCCCATGCACTGGATGTCAACCAACTCGCATTTTTTCTGCAACTCGGTGACCAAGTGACCAACGTGTACCCCAGCTCCGCCGTAAGTGTAGGGCGGAAATTCACGGGTGAGAATTGATACTCGCATACTCGCATCGTCCCACAGTTTGACCCATTTCGGTACCACTGGGTGGGTATTATCAAAAAAATCTGAAGAATCTTTGCGAAGAAGGTTGTCATCTGGTCAAAAAGGTCTTACCGTGGGGCTATGGCAGTCAGACCGAATGTTCTGTCGATCGTACTAGCGGGGGGCGAAGGCAAGAGACTTATGCCCCTTACCACCGACCGTGCAAAACCCGCTGTGCCCTTCGGGGGGACTTATCGCCTCATCGATTTTGTGATGAGCAACCTTGTTAACTCCGGTCTTACGAAGATCGCTGTTCTCACGCAGTACAAGTCGCATTCGCTTGACCGACACATCAGCCAGACCTGGAGAATGTCGACCTTGCTGAACCAGTACGTCACAACCGTACCGGCCCAGCAACGGACGGGAAAACAATGGTTCCAGGGCAGTGCTGATGCCATCTATCAGTCCATGAATCTGGTTTCCGACGAAAACCCGGACTACGTGGTGGTCTTTGGGGCGGACAACATCTACCGCATGGACATCGAGCAGATGCTCGACGCACATATTGCGTCTGGCCTTCCGGCAACGGTCGCGGGTATCCGTGTCCCACGCTGGCAAGGTAATCAATTTGGAATCATTGATGCGACCGCTGACGGGAAGATTTCTCGATTCTTGGAGAAGCCAGCCGACCCACCAGGGCTACCGGACTCTCCAGACGAATGCTACGCATCAATGGGTAACTACATTTTCACGACGAAGGACTTTGTCGACCTCCTCAACCACGATGCCCGTGACAACAACTCACGACATGACATGGGGGGAAATATCATCCCATCCTTTGTGGCATCAGGGTTGGCTGGGGTCTACGACTTCGCCAAAAACGAGATACCAGGATCGACGGATAAGGACCGTGATTATTGGCGGGATGTCGGGACCATCGACGCCTACCATGACGCCCACATGGACCTTGTCTCCGTCAACCCGGAATTCAACCTTTACAACCGCCAATGGCCGATATGGACCTATCAAGCTCAGGCGCCGGGCGCGAAATTCGTGCTTCGGGGAACGGCTGAGGACTCGATCGTGTCGGCCGGCTGTATCATTTCGGGAGGGGATGTCGATCGGTCGGTTCTCAGCCCCAACTGTTTGATAGAAAAGTGGAGCCGGGTTGAAGAATCGGTAATCTCGTCTGGTTGTCAGATTGGCGAAGGAGCCGTTATCCGACGGGCCATTCTCGACAAGTATGTAAAAATCGGTTCCAGGGTCGAAATTGGGGTGAATGCCGACCACGACCGGGCGCGGGGTTTCTTCGTGTCCTCAAATGGCATCACGGTTGTACCGAAGAACATGGTGGTAAGTGAGAGCTAGGGATTGAAACCTTGTTTCATCCCGAAGGGCAAGCTCCGCTGTGCAAGTGTTACGAAAATCGGTATTATCTAGAAATCGCAAAGGAGAAACATGCCAATCCCAAAACTAACTGCGGGGGAACTCGCCGCAGCAAGGGCGAAGGCCATTGAAGTCCGCCGGGCACGTACTGCGCTCAAGGACAAGGTTCGCGCCGGTGATGCGCGCCCGACCGCCGCATTAAACGAGGCGATTGCCGACGACCTACTCAACAAAATCAAGGTGAAGGACTTCCTGAAAGCCGTTCCTAGGATCGGGGAGAAGAAAGCCGAAGCTTTGATGCTGAAGTATTCGATCGCGCCTAGTCGACGTCTAGGCGGGCTTGGAAAACATCAACTTGAGGGACTAATGAGAGAACTTGGGTGATATTCGTACCCACCCTACTTGTCGGCCCGAGCGGGGTTGGTAAGGGGACCGTTCTAGCTTCGTTGTGTGCGTTGTACCCCGAAGTCTGGCTTTCGGTTTCCGTAACCACTCGCCAACCCCGCCCGGGCGAAGTCCACGGGCAACACTACTATTTCCTAACCGACGCCGAGTTTGACGAACTCATTGCCAATGGTGGGTTGTTGGAATGGGCGACCTATTCGACGGCCCGGTACGGCACGCCGCGGGCCGAGCTTGAAGCTCAGGTCGCCCAGGGGCGAGCGGTGATCGTGGAATTAGAAATGCAAGGCGCTCGCCTCGTGAGGGAGCGCCTTGATCCAGTGCGGGCGGTCTTTCTCGCGCCGCCTTGCTGGAATGAACTGGAGCGTCGACTGCGTCGTCGAGGCACCGAATCCGAGGCCTCGATACAGCGCCGACTCGAAACGGCGCGCGAGGAAATGGAATACTCTGCCGAGTGTGACCACGTGGTCGTCAATAACGAAGTGGCATCAGCGGTCGAAGAGTTGGTAAACTTGATCGGTCTGAGTTCTTTACGCGCCCAGACCGACACGTAAACCGAGTGGGGGACGACCCCCACGCCCCCGCCGCGACCCGGTGTTCCACTCCCAGGGTGGACAGGTGAAGCGTCCCGGGTCGCTGACTAGGAAAAGGAACCGTAACTACATGACGAACCTGCAAGAAGGCATCACGTCTCCGCCTATTGACGACCTACTAGACAAAGTGGATTCGAAGTATCGCCTCGTGCTTTTCGCGGCCCGCCGGGCCCGTCAGATTAACGCCTACTATTCCCAGTTGGGTGAAGGTTTGCTCGAGAATGTCGGCCCGCTGGTTGATGCGAACTCCCAAGAGAAGCCGCTGTCGATCGCGCTGCGCGAGATTGAGTCTGACCTGCTGGATTGCCAGGAGATCGATCCGGAAGCCGAAGCGGCTGCCCGTGAGGCCGCCTTGCGTGAGGCCGCTTTCGACTTCACCAATCCTTTCGCCGACTCCGATCTGTGAGCCCGACACTTTTTACCTCAGAATCGGTTACTGAGGGACACCCAGACAAGATGGCGGACGCGATCTCTGATCGCGTCCTTGATGCTTTGCTCACCCAGGATCAGACCTCTCGGGTCGCCGTGGAGACCCTGCTGACCACCGGTGCGGTGGTGGTCGCCGGTGAGGTGACGACCAGAGGTTATGCTGATGTGGCGGAGATCGTCCGTTCTACCGTGCTCGATATTGGTTATTCCTCGTCCAAGGTGGGCTTTGATGGTAACTCCTGTGGAGTCCTGGTCGCGATTGGCTCGCAGTCACCCGATATTGCTCAAGGCGTCAACCAGGCCGAGGAAGCCCGCGACGGCTCCACCGATGCCTATGATCGCCAAGGAGCGGGGGACCAGGGATTGATGTTTGGTTTCGCTTGTCGCGAGACCCCCAACCTGATGCCGTTGCCGATCGATATGGCTCATCGGCTCACCGAGCGTCTAGCGACCGTGCGCAAGACGGGCGAGGTTGACTACCTCCGTCCTGATGGCAAATCCCAGGTGACGATACGTTATGAGGCTGGTCAGCCGGTTGGCGTGGACACGGTCGTAGTCAGCGCCCAACACGATCCCCGGGTTGACGAGTCACAGATTCGGGCCGATCTGATCCGCGAGGTGATCACCCCGGTGGTTGACCGTTATGGCTATTCGCTGGCCGACACCAGGATCTATGTCAATCCGACTGGGAGTTTTGTGATCGGTGGCCCAATGGGGGATGCCGGGGTGACTGGTCGCAAGATCATTGTTGACACCTACGGTGGCATGGCGCGCCATGGTGGCGGCGCCTTCTCGGGCAAGGATCCCTCCAAGGTTGATCGCTCGGCCTCCTACGCTCTGCGCTGGGTGGCGAAGAATGTCGTGGCCGCCGGTCTCGCTGATCGCTGTGAGGTCCAGGTTGCCTATGCCATCGGGCGGGCGCGGCCCCTAGCGCTTTATGTCGACTGTTTCGGAACCGCCAAGCTGCCCCAAGACCAGATTCATACCGCTATTGGCGAGGTCTTTGATCTGCGGCCGAAGGCGATTATTGACAGCTTGGACTTGTTGCGTCCGATCTATGGCCAGGTGACCAACTATGGCCACTTTGGTCGCGACCTTGACTGCATGACTTGGGAGCGTACAGACCGCGCCGAACGCCTAGCGGCGGCGGTTCGCGGCTAAGCTTTATTCATGATCGCGCAGGTCTGGGTTGATACCGGTCTACCATTTTTGGACTACCCGTTTGACTATCTGGTAGCTCCTGAGCTTGAAGACCGTATTCGGCCGGGAATGCGGGTGAAAGTGGGGTTCAACTCCCGGCAACTTCCCGGCATTGTGGCGGGGTTGGCTGATACCAGCGAGGTGGCTAATCTGGTTACCTTGTCGAAGTTGATTAGCGAAGAGGTCGTCGTGCCCGAGGCCTCAGCCAGTCTGTTTCGGGCCGTCGCTGATCACTGCGCGGGGACCTTTATGGATGTCGCCCGACTGGCGATTCCGCCGCGTAGTGCGCGCGCCGAAGCCCGACCGGCGGCAGTCGCTGGATCGCCGCGTGGGGTTCACAATGACGGGGACTTTGGCCCCGCGAACCTTGACCAATATCCCCTCGGCAGTGGACTGCGCCAGGCCCTCCGCGCTGGCCGATCCCCGCGGGCCACCTGGACCCTAACCCCCACTCCAACCAGCCTCGGCGATTGGGCAAGCGGCCTCACCAGCCTTGTCGCTGACACCCTCACCTCCGGTCGCTCAGCCTTGGTCCTCGTCCCCGACGCCACAGACTGCGCTCGAATGACGAACGCGCTCACCAAGGAAATCGACCGCCGTCTGGTCGTGACCCTTTCCGCCAACCTCGGCCAGCAAGCCCGCTACAGCGCCTTCCTCGCCAGTTTGCGCGGCGAAGCCCGGGTGGTGGTGGGGACGAGGGCGGCCGTCTACGCGCCGCTGACCGCTCTCGGGTTGATTGCCGTCTGGGAGGAGTCGGATCCCTCCTTCGCTGAACCGCATTGCCCCTATCCGACCCTGCGCGACGTTGTCGCCATCCGCGCCACCCAGACCGGCGCCGGGGTGGTCTTCGCTTCGTACTCTCGCTCACCCGAGATCCAAAACTGGGTTGACAAGGGCTGGTTGCGCGAGATTGTTGACCGGCGATCGCGCGGTGACGGAGTCGCGCTGGTGCGGGTGGCGGCTTCCGATGACTATCAGCGCCAGCGCGATCCCACCGCTGACTACTCCCGCTTACCCCAGGAGGCGTTCCAGGTGATCCGGGAGGCCCTCGGATTGGGCCCGGTGTTGGTTGCGGTGCCTTGGCTTGGTCACCGACGGAATTTTTATTGTACGAATTGTGGTGATGTCGTCCGCTGCGCTTGCGGCGGCGGCTTCGAAGAGCGAGCCTCGTCGGTGGTCGTCTGCGGGGTCTGTGCTCGATCGGCGACTGATTGGCGTTGTGCTTGTGGGTCCCGGCGCTGGCGGGCGGCGACGATTGGTTCTGCTCGGACAGCTGATGAACTACTGGCCGCCTTCAAGACGACTACCGTCTTGCGCTCGGACTCGTCAGCCAAGGTTGATCAGCTTGGCGATGAGCCACTGATCGTCATCGCGACTCCCGGCTGTGAACCGGTCGTGGCGGCGGGTTATGCGGCGGCAATCATTCTTGACGCCCAAGCCGTGCTCTCGCGGGGGGATATTCGCGCTGGTGAAGAAGCCGTTCGGCGCTGGATGAGCGTAATCTCCCTAGTCAAACCGAGTCGGGATCACGGAGTCGTCTTGATTGTGGGGCCGAGCGAGGATCGGGCGATTCAGGCGGTGCTGCGGCTCGATGCGCCTGGTTTTGCCGCCCGCGAGTTGGCGGATCGGCGCGAAGCGGAGTTTCCGCCCGCCACCCGGATGGCGATCTTTGCTGGCGAACAACCGGTTCTCGCTGAGATAGCGCAAGAACTGACGGATCTAGGTTATGTTGACCTGATCGGACCCGTTCAGGAGGTGGACTCCCCGGCTTACCGGCTGATCGCCCGGGTGCCCGCCGCGAAGGGTGAGGCCTTCGCCGCTGAACTACAACAGGCGGCGGGGCGTCGTTCGCGGGCGATAAAGGCCGGTAAGCTCACTTGGAGGCTTGATCCTGATTGGTTGGGTGGATAGTGAGACTGTTATTTGCGGGCACTCCGGTGGTG
>JAIRKB010000269.1 GCA_031260385.1 Propionibacteriaceae bacterium
ACGGCTTGGCCTTGTCCTGAGCCGACTGACTGATAGGTCTCAGCCAGAGTCGACACTGATCCGGTATACCCCCGCATTGATCCGCCTTGATCTGCGTAGTAGTAATAGCAAAACTGCCCTGACGGACAGTTCGTTGTATCCGCAGCCTGCGCCTGTGGGGCCAACACGACCCCCGTCAAGCTGACTGCCATTGCCGCGACAACAGTTAGAAGAATCCGAACCGGATTGCTTGCTCGTCTTATAGCAGATAGTTTCATCATCTGTTCCTTTCCTGAGGTGTGATTCCCTGTTAGAAGCACAACCCAACTATCCTGCTGGCACCCCCCACCCAGCAATGGGGAGGACTCCCCAGTTCAACTAAAGAAAGGAATCATAACAAGGTGAAACGCGACACGAACCATTGGGGTCGGTCCCAAATGGCTCGCGCTGCCACTTGCGGATATGTTAGCTGGGGAAGATGAGTGGTGTGGATAACGCGGACTGTACCATTTGGGACTGCCCCCAATGGGTCCCCCAGTGGGTCTGCTGTAAAACAAGGCTATGGTCGGACAATCATGACGACAATGGGGAGGACTCCCCACCCCACCCGAGACTCCTTGCCTCACTTAGGCGGTCAGGTCTTTGGTGAGCTTCTTCGCAGCAATCCCAAAAACATCACTATCAAACCCATTACCCCCAAAAAGCATCCAGCGATGGAAACAATGTTTATCTCATCCCATACGGACCAGGTACCAGGCATTCCAGTAATGGACGCCGCCAGCAGCGCGAACGCGACCAGCAAACTCCCGGATACCAACGACCCCACTCCCGCTAAAACTAGCTTCATAATCCCCCCAAATTTGGTGTGTTTGTTGGGTCTACTCTATCAACACCATCTCCGGTTTGAAGGGTACGAAAACCTTGGTGGGAGCGACTGGGGGTGGGGCCGCGCTGGCCCTGGTAATGCGAGCCGAGGGTCGCCGAGCCGTACGGACTCTCGGCGGGGGAACTGAGGGGGAAGAAGCATAACTGGCCGACTTTCATCCCCGGATAGAGCTTGATTGGCAGGGTGGAGGCATTGGACAACTCCAGGGTGACGTGGCCCTCAAACCCCGGATCAATGAACCCGGCTGTAGCGTGAGTGAGCAACCCCAGTCGCCCCAGCGACGATTTCCCTTCAACCCGGGCCGCAATCCGGTCACACAAGGCAATCCGTTCCAGAGTGGCGCCAAGCACAAACTCCCCCGGATGGAGAATAAACGCCGTGTCGTCGTCAACCACGACCTCCCGGGTCAAGTCCCCCTGATCGACGGCTGGATCGATCACTGAATAGCGGTGATTCTCAAACACTCGAAAGTAGCGATCCAGTCGTACGTCAACGCTGGCTGGCTGCACCAAGGCGTCATCCCACGGCGACAACTGGATCCGACCATCAGCAACCGCCCGACGAATATCACGATCTGATAAAAGCATCAGCCGAGTCTAGCAAGCCTGACTCACACCTTGGTGACGGTGATGGTTACCTCGAGGGTGGTGTCGGAGGAGATCGTCAAATCATCACCGCGCAAGGAAAGGGTGCCTGACTCTCATACTACGCGTAGCAAGATGTAGCATGATAAGAGCATGATACGGTAGCATGAGAGCATGATCGAGACTCTTCAGGATCGCCTTCCCTCAATTGTTGCTCGTTTGCGAAGCGCGCGGACGGACGGTCACACAGTTGAAGTCAAGTCCGCTGTCGGGAAGTTGCCTAAGACAACTGCCGAGACTCTGAGTGCTTTTGCCAACGGCTCAGGGGGCATCCTTATTCTTGGGCTCACCGAAACCCAGGGCTTCACTCCTGCAAAGGGCTTCCAGGCGACTAGCATCCGAGACGCGCTCGCTGGAACATGCTCCGACAGGCTACAACCACCGCTTCGACCGGCAATTGAGATCATCGATTTCGATGGTGGGAAAGTAGTCGCGGCCGAGATTGAGCCGCTGATTCCTGCTAATAGGCCGTGTTTCGTCAAAGACCGAGGCATGTATCAGGGTAGTTATATTCGTACGGGGGACGGCGACAGAAGACTGTCGCACTATGAAATTGACCGGCTCATTGAGGAACATCGCCAACCCCGCTGGGATGAAGAGATCGTCGAAGATGCTTCACTATCCGACCTAGACCAGGCCCTCGTTGCAGCGGTTGTGAGCAGGCAACAAAAACTGCGACCACATCTGTTTGGCAGTGGTACTCCCGAGGCAATCCTTCAAGGCCTTCTCGCCGTAAGGGCGGATACGGCTGGAGTCTTGCGGCCTACGCTTGCAGGATTATGCGCATTGGGGACACACCCTCAGTACTACTTCCCCAGATTAACCGTGACGTTCTCATCGTTCCCTGGTGAATCAAAGGCGGTCGTTGTCCACGCCAATGAACGGCTCCTGGACTCCCGATCCCTGGTTGGTCCAATTCCAATGCTGGTTCGCGACGCAACGTCTGCCGTACTGAGGAATGCTCGGATTGGTGGACGGATGGAAGGAGTGTTTCGTAAGGAGGTTCCCCAGTATCCGCTAGCAGCCGTACGCGAGGCGGTGACCAACGCCCTCATGCACCGGGATTACTCTCACCTAGCACGAGGCACTCAAGTTCAAGTCAATCTATACACCGACCATCTGGAGATACTCAGCCCGGGTGGCTTGTACGGCACAGTGACAGTGGCCCAGCTTGGCAGTCGCGGCATCAGTTCGGCTCGAAATCAACGACTTTCGACCCTTCTAGAGGAAGTGTCCCACCCCGATGGCGGCATGGTTGCTGAAAACCGTGGCACAGGCTTCATGATGATGGAGGCCGTTCTCAAAGATGCTGGAATGGCTCCACCCTTTGCCGACGATGACATCAGTTCCTTCTCGCTCGTTTTCCGCAACACCTTCCAACCAACAACCAGACCGAAACACCAGTCAACACCGACCAGGCAGGTAATCGAGTCGTACCTAGCATCCGCGAAACAGGCCACCTCTACCCAGATTGTCGAGGCAACCGGCCTCGCCCGCTCGACTGTCAACAAACACCTGAAAGCGATGATGGAGACTGGCCAAATCGAAACCACTCACCCAGCCCGCAGTAAACTACAGAACTACCGCTGGACCGGCATCTGAGGGGGAAGAAACACAGCTGACTGGCTGCACCAGGGTGTCATCACTCACACCTTGGTGACGGTGATGGTTACCTCGAGGGTGGTGTCGGAGGTGATCGCTACGTCGTCGCCGCGGAAGGAAAAGGTTGCTTGGCCCTTCCCGTTGATCAGTTCGATGTCATCGAACCAGTAGGCCCAGTCGTTCGACTGAGTACGGATGTCTAGGCGGTCCTTGGCGAGGACCGTAAGGACGAGCTCGATGTGGCGCCAGTCGGTGACCTGATCGGGTTCATCTAGAAGATAGAGTTGCGGCTCTTCCGAGTCGAGGGCGTCAAAACCAACGTCGATCTTGTTCGAATTGGATTTTTGGTTCACATGGGCGATGAAGTAGAAGGTTTCTTCCCCCAACCCCCATTCCTGAACATAGAAGCTGTCGTACTTCCCTGCACCGCTCGCATAGCCGGTGTATTTATCTTTAT
Source organism: Propionibacteriaceae bacterium (assembly GCA_031260385.1). Classification (GTDB taxonomy): domain Bacteria; phylum Actinomycetota; class Actinomycetes; order Propionibacteriales; family Propionibacteriaceae; genus WQYJ01. The sequence goes on from JAIRKB010000269.1 coordinate 3,569, forward strand.
CTACCTCGGTCTTGATTAGGCTCTCGCCGCTGGTGGTGATATCAGCGTAACGATCAAAAACATAGTGGGCTTGGAACTCCACCTTATAGGTCGGTGGCGGGGGCGGACCGTCTACCTTGGGTGGGGTGTCAGCGGAGTTGCAGCCGGCTAAGGCAAAGGATGCGAGGGCGAGCCCCAGCAGAGTGGCGAGTAGTTTCTTCACCGCGAATACCTCCCTAGTGGGCTGGGTGATCCCACTAGGATAATTGTACTATCCTTCGCCGCGACCTTTGTTTGGCCGGTTCAACGCGAAAGGTATTCCCAGCTTGGCGGCTATCACTAGATATCCAAGGAAGGGTGACGCCCAAAGGGTCGCTCACTTTAGGCTGGATCCCGCAACTCAGACAGATCGGGCAGTGAGGTAGGATGGTTGTGGGGCTCGCGGGGGCGAGCATCAGGGGAAGCGAGTATGTGCATGAACCAAACTCATTCGAAGATAGCTCGGCGGGTGGTTGCCAGTTTCACCGTACTGCTCATGACGTTCTCGCTGGCTGGTTGCGTCGGAGAGCCAAAGCCAGCGAAAAGTGTCACCATCTCGACCGACGGCGCGACAATCTATAGCGTGAGCGCGCCGGACTCAGTAAATCGGGCGGTTTATCTTGAGGTTTTTGACCGGGCGAAGGACCGGAAGACGATCTCGAAAAAGGTGCCCGCTTCATTCTTCACCCTCGGTTGGGTGGTCAACCAGGGCGCAGAGGTCTACCTAATTGTGGTACGAGATGACACTGACATCGGTGCCTTGGTCGACATCTACCAGTGCAAGTCAGATAAGGCTCCGGAGAAGGTCAGCGACGGCAACTTCTACTTTAACTCGTCCTTGAGCAGCCCTGTCGCTATCTTGCACAACACCATCGTGTTGATCGGTCATGATCGCAACAATCAAACTGCGGTGATGTACATTCAAGATGGCCAAATCAGCGTCTTCATCCTCGACACCATGGCTGAGTTTGCCGCTGGTATCAGCAGTATCGGTTTCATCCATCACAACGCCTCGTACACTGATGCGATCTCTGTGACCTTGTACGATAACCAGAAAATCTATCTCTCGGGTTTCCACACTGACGCCGGCACACCGATGATCATCCCCGACGTCTCCGAAGAAGTCGCCGTCTTCCAATTCGCTCAGGCCTACTATGGCGAGCACAATCTGCTCTATCTCCGCAAGCAGGACGACTCCTCGTCGGTCCTCGTCACCGCTCCGGTTCCCGATCCGGCTGGCAAGACCCCTCCCGCCACTGAGATCGAATCTGTCACGCTTTACCGGGCGATTACCGTCATGGCGGACCGCTCCACCCAGTTGGTGCTGGGCTATACCGCCCCCAATCCCAACCTAGCCCAGGTCACGGGTTACTTGTATGACATTCCCTCCGGTTCCCTGACCAAGCTGCCGACCTTCGAAAACTTTGACATTAGTAAGGTCCACTCGGTGATTGCCGTGGGGGACAACCAGTTGATTCTGCGCCTCGGCTCAATCGGCGGACAAGAAGGCGCGCTTGTGCTCTCGCGTGATGATGGAAGCCTCTTCTACGCTTCCTCGGTAAACTTTGGCCGGGCTGGGGTTTTTTCGCAGGCTGTTTCGATTGTTGCGATCATTATCGGTCCCTGGCTGGTCATCGGGGCCATCGCCCTCGTGGTTCGCCGCAAACTCAAACACCGCGCGACCCGACCAGCTCCTGAACCAATCCTCTCAGAGATGCGGGCGGCTGCCGTCCCGGTGGCGACTCCTACCCCCACCAAAAGGCCTGCGCCGGGAGTCACCTATCAACAAGACCAAGTCTTCGGGGTCTATCTGGAGTCAGCTGGTCGTTCCAAGGTATCAGTGGCCAAGGTACTCATAGCCCTAACGGGCCTAGGCCTCAGAGAAGCCGTCGATCTGGTGAACTCCGCCCCCTGCCCGATCCTGGAACAACTCGACGAAGACACCGCCGAAAAAGCGATTACCGCCCTGAGAAGCGCCGGAGCCACCGTCAGCCATCTACGCTAGCCCGATCGGGTAAAAGACTGCACCACGGGTGCACCACGGGGACGTTTCTGGTGGTGCAAGTAGTCAGACGGGCTGTCTCACTTGTCAATTTATTATCATCAGGATAATATTCTTGCATTGATAATGATTGGAGGGATTGATGAGCCTCTCGATGGACGCCTTGCTTGACTGTATGAAGAGTCCCGTGAAAGCCCAGGTGCTGCGGCAGTTGCAGATCGCTGGTCCGTCAACAACCCAGCAGCTTCTTCTGCACATTGATGGCATTGCGGCGGCAACCCTTTACCGCACCATGGCGTACCTCACCAAAGACGAGGTAATTGAGGTCGTTCTCGAGACGCCTATCCGAGGCACCGTCGAGCGCACCTATGCGCTCAGTGGGCAGTATCGGCAACTGACTGCGGATTTGGTTGAGAGCAACGACGGCAAAGCCTACGTTGCCATGCTGACTTCCTTCCTCTGGTCATTACTTAGCGAGTACGAGACGTACGTCAAGCAACCAGACATCAACCTCGCTGAAGACGGATCCGGCTTCAGTGCAGTGCCGATATTCGCGACCCCAGCCGAACTAGGCGAGATGGGTGCTCGGATCAATGGGATCATCGCTCCCGCTCTGACTAGGCAATCCCCCGACCAGCAGCTGCGTACCTTCGCTACCATCATCACCCCTCCCCGGCCAGACTAACTAGGAGGCATCGTGGACAAAACCAGGAAACGGAGACTAACAATGTGGATTGCGCTGCCAATCATTGTGCTGCTAGCGCTGGTCGCTAGCGTTGGAGCACGCGTCGCCTGGCTAGCGACGCCGACCTCGGGCGCACCGATCATTGCCTACCCCACGCCAGGGGTGGCCCTGGTTGTGCTGGACATCCAAAACGACACCCTTCAACTCGGCTACTCGAACCCGGACGCCGTGTTATCGCAAATCAACCAGGTGATCACCTCGGCAGATGGGCAAGGCGTGCCGGTAGCGTACGTCCGGCAAGTCCTAGCGAACCCAATCGACCGCGCCCTGACCGGCGGAAGGTACGCCCCAGGCACTCCTGGAGCCGAGCTCGCCGCGATGCTAACCCAAACCGGTTCAAACGTCTTCGAGAAAGCCCGATCCGACGCCTTCTCCAACCCCGATTTCGAGGGCTTCCTGGTGGCACATCAGGTCTCGACTCTCGTCCTTGTCGGCGCCGACGCCAGCGCCTGCGTCCGGACCACCGCCCTCGGCGCCCTCAATCGCCACTACCAAGTCACCGTGATCACCGACGCCACCTTCTCAATCACCCCAACCAGCGGTACGAAAGCCTACAACGATCTCCAAACCGCCGGCGCAACCCTAACAACCTGGACCGATTTCCCCGGCTGGATTACCTGAACAAGTATCTTCGAAGCGAGCTCTCGCCCATGAGAATGTGCCAATACCCCTGCGGTCCCTCTTTCACCTTCGAGTCTGACAGCATTTTTTCCTTCTAGGGAGAGTTATCCACAGGCAACTTGGGCTCATAGGTGAAAAGCGCAAATGCTGCACCACCAGAAAAGTGTCCCCCTAGTCCTCGCTGCCCCTGGTTCTCGTGGTCCGCGGATCTCTCGAACTGTGATAGAGTCAGTTATACCCGTAGTTTCGCTATATGAAGAATGTTAGGTGGGAAATGACTGAAGTGAAGTCGTTACCAAGACGCCTTGTTGGGATAGTTGAAGCGATGGAGTTCGACCAGCCACACGTTGTCACCCTACCCATGCTCGCACAGATGGCATCCGCCTGCGGAGCAGCAACTGACGAATCCGGTGCTAGAAAGTTGGCTTACCGCTTACAGGAGTTGGGTTGGTTAGGAAGAGTGCGTACGAAGAACGCCTGGGAGTTTTTACCTGGCTCACGGGCGGGCGCGATCAGTTCAGGAGATCGTTTTCTGGAGTTCCGGGCTTATCGCGCGGTGCATTCCGGGTGGCCTGGAGTGTTGGCGATGGAGTCGGCAGCCAGTCTGATCGGCCTTGCTCAACATCTTCCGAGTCGCGAAGTCATCGCGCTACCCCCCGGCACCGCTCTGCCGAAAGCACTGTCGGAATGGAGGGCCGTTACCTTTTACGTACCTGCCGAAGGGCGCGAGATACGAGACCATATGCCCACATGGAATATCAATGGGCTCATCGCCGGGATCGCTATTCGCCCATCGGGCTATCAAGACCTACCAAGTTTGGCCCAATGGCTACCAGAAACCGGATCGAAGATCAACGAGGAAATACTGAAGGTGTGTCTAGCGACCGCGCCAGAGTCTGCCTGGCAGCGGGCTGCCTACCTTGCACGCCTCGCAGGGGCCGACCAGATTGCAGACTCTCTATTGGCGCAGTGCCCACCGAGGCATTCTGTCTGGTTTGGCGCGACTCGAACCGGCGGCACTTACGACCCTGTAACGAAAGTCAACGATGCTGACCTAGCCTCCTATCTAGAGGGAGGCACCGGGGCATGACCCGAGTAACAGAAGCCTTTCTAACCCGTCACTACCAGAGCGTACGCAACGGACGAGATGCCGCGCTGCTCGACATAGCTCAAGATCACGCTCTCCACCACCTACATCGCGAAGGATTGTTTGATCGTGGCCTGGTATTCAAGGGCGGGACCGCAATGCGGAAGTACCGCGCTGGACAAGCAGGCAGATTCTCGACTGACCTTGACTTTGCGGCACCAGATGAGGAGTTGGCTCTTGATGTCCTCAGTGCAATCGAGAGCGTTGATATAACCGATTTTCGTTTCCATGCAACGGACCTCGGTGATGACGGACGGAGGGCCACTCTTGTCATTGACACGCCGTTCGGCAGACCAAACCTCTCTGCCAAGATCGAGTTGGCTCGCCATCGGTTGAGCTTGCCACCTGAATCGCGATCCCCAATGCCAATGGCTGTCCATCGGGCGTACGACTTCGAGGTTCCAACGATCCCTGTCGTCGACCAAGTGGAGGCGATAGCTGAGAAGCTCGCCAGGTTCCGCCGAGTCAATCTTGCCCGAGATCTGTACGACCTGTTCTGGTATGCGTCTCGCCCATTCGATGAATCTAGATTGCGGCGCTTGTGGGTTCTAAAAACGTATCGCGACATCGTAGGCGACGGCAGAGGCAGCAAGCCAATCGATCCCGACCAAGTCCTCCAGGACAGGCAGCCCAGTGATTTCCGCAACGAAAACATTGGCTACTTAACCGGCAAAGTCGATATTGCAGCCTGGATGTCTCTCGTCCAGAGCCGCTTCGCCTTCCTACGAGATCTCGACCTCGACGAACAGCGCTGGTGCGAATGCAACCCTCGCGATGAGTACGAGGTCAATCAGGCACTAGACACCATCGCAGAATGGGTAGAACCTTTGCCAGAGCCTGACTCGTGACCTACCCTTACGAGTAATACACTAGCGAAGACACACGCCTCGCAAAAGTACTGTTGCCGCAAAGTGGCACGAAACGCCGTTCTGACTAGGAGAGACAGCAGAACCGTCCCGCTGTCTAACTCATTTGCAACCAGCATGGGGCGACGCGCCGAGATCGTCGGAGACCCGATTGACTGGCGCGAAGCCCAAGATCGCAAAGACTCCTTTCGGGTGGACTTGCTCACCTACGATCCGTTGGTCCTAGCTACCGGGGGACTGGTCGATCCGGTAACCATGCTGCTCACCCTAGAGGAGCGCGATGAACGCATCGACCAAGCCGTCAACGATTACATGAAAGGCTTCCCGTGGTATTCGGCCTAGACACCTTCGCACGCTAAGGGAGGTCAGCAGTATTATCGCTTCGACCATCCTTCTGAGCCTG
>JAIRKB010000055.1 GCA_031260385.1 Propionibacteriaceae bacterium
GATCCTCGCGCCAACTCCGCGATGCGGGTCGTCTTCCCCCCGAACTACAATGTCACCCTCGCCGAACACTTGATCCCCGCGGCTGACCTATCCGAGCAGATCTCGCTGGCCGGTAAAGAGGCCTCCGGAACCGGCAATATGAAGTTCGCCTTGAACGGGGCGCTGACCGTCGGCACTGACGATGGCGCCAACGTCGAGATCCGCCAGTTGATCGGCGACGAGAACTTCTTCTTATTCGGCATGACCGAACCAGAAGCCGAAACCCTCACCCTCGCCGGTTACCAGCCGTGGGAGGTTTACGAATGTGACGAGGACCTGAAGTCCGCGATCAACCTGATCGCCTCCGGCGCTTTCTCCGATGGTCACGCCGCCGCCTTCGAACCGATCGTCGCCAACCTGCTATACGAAGATCGCTTCATGGTCCTAGCCGACTACGCCTCCTACATGGCCGTCCAAGCCAAGATCGACGCCAAATACCTCGACCAGGAAGCCTGGACCCGCTCCGCCATCCTGTCCGTCGCCGGCTGCGGCTTCTTCTCCTCCGACCGCTCCATCCGCGACTACATCGACCGAATCTGGAAAGTCCACCCCATCACCTAACGGCCTTCTCTAGCCGTTCATAATTATGACTTTTAAGTTTCCGGTACGAAAGTTATGCATAAGTATGCATAACTCTGGTACGTTCGTAACTCTAGGTTGCGCTAGAAAGGGTGTGGCGAGCCCCTCGCTTACTGCCTTACAACTCGAGCTCCCCAGTTTGCACCGACTCGCGCGGTGCCGTCGCAGCGGCCAACGTGGAACCGGTTGATCTGGTTATCGATGCAGATATGTCGAACAATCCGGTCTATATTGACGCCGCGATAAAGCTGACTCGTCCCGGTGCGATGATTGTATTCGACAACGTTGTTCGCGACAGTAGATGCCTCGCATAAGTATGACATTTATGTTTATGGTACGAAAGTTATGCATACTTATGCATAACTCGGGTATGTTCAAAGCTCTAAGCCGTGTTCGAGAGGGTGTAGTGAGTACCTCTCTTACTGCCTTTCATTTCGAGTTCCCCGGTCCGCACCAACTCGCGTAGTGTCCTCGCAGCCGCCGCTGGTGATATCTTGCACAGATCGACGACTTGAGCGCGACTAATAGATCCGGCGCTCTTTACGACGCTAAGGATCATCTCTTTCTGGATAGCGAACGCTTGCTCAATTGTTGGTACGTACGCTGATAAACCGCGGGTCATGGTTGTAATCAGCGACGATAGCACATAATGACGACCGGAGCCACGCCCACGGATCTCCAGACAACCCAGGTCCTCCAAGCGACGAGCCAGGTGTCGAGTTGTGTCTGGTGGGAGCGCAAGTCTCTCGCTCAGTTCCTCGGTTGTTGGGTCTCGAAGATCGCGAACGGAGCGAATTACTTGAAGGTCCCTCGCCTCCAAAGCAGGTCGGTTGGAAGACTCCCACTGGTGAAAGAACAGAGCTAGTTCAGTATCGGCACGTGAGGTAGCGAACGAAACGCTCACCTGGTCAAAGGTGGTTCCTGAGTAGCTGGGTGCAGCGCGTCCATTTCGAAGTTGGTCTGCATACATTCTGGCGACACCTCGCCCAGTTCTCTCCACGTAGCCTGCGCGCCTGAATGCATCAACCAATGCCAAACTGCGCGGGCGGGTCTCCTCAAGCAGATTGGACAATGTGATCCCCTGAGGAAGCCCTCCGGGGCTGGTGACCCGCGCGCCAGCGGCAGTTATCTGCACAGTTACGTTCCGCAGTATTGTGTAATCCCTGTGAATGAGAGCATTGGCCACGCACTCACGAATCGCGGCGGGGGTAATTGGTGGTAGCGAGATCCTTTGCATGCCAATGCTCAGTTCGGGTTGCGCTGTGGTCACCAGGGTCTCCTCCACCGAGGTGAAGAGGAAGTCAGCAGCGCGGAACAGTGGAAGTCGTTTGATGTCATTACGGGCTAACAAAGTCCCATCGAGCGCTTGAAAAGCCACCTCAGCTGTTGGGACATACTTGGCCACCGTGCTCTCTGTGCCGAAGAGAAGAACGGCTCCTACAGTTAACACTGGATTGCCGTCTTCAATCCGGACTAGTCGCAACGCCTGGAGGATGCCAAGGTTAGGTAGATCGGCTAGGAACTGGTCCCCACTTGGTTGGGCAGCGCGGCGACGAAAGTCATCAAACTCCACTGGGCTCAACTCATCAAGGCGTGCTCTTGGCAGTGGGACTGTTGCGTAGTCTTGCTCCATAACCATGATCCGTTTTGAGAGCATTTGGGAAAGGGTGTAAGCGGCGTTCTTAGGCTGTCCGTCTGGCCCAATGGTGCGACGCCGGTAAGTGCCCTTCAGCGAAGAAACCGGTTCGTCACTTTGCGGCACATTGATAACGACGACGGTTTTGCCATCAACATCGACGAATTGAGCAGTCACCGACAGTGGTGGAGTTGTCTGGTTGCGCAGATAGCCCTCAAGCTTTATCGGATCTCCGTGATTGAGGTTCCGTGTCTTAAGGCCGACGCCGGTTATTGAACCTCGATCCTGAACCCCAATGATTATTAGCCCACCTTCGGCGTTTGCCATGCCAACGACGGCCAAGATAAGAGACTCGGAATCTAGTTGATGATCCTTGTCTTCTTTGAACTCGACACCGATAGTCTCGCCCTGCGCCACGAGTGATTTTAACTCCAATGCATCCACATTTAGAGTCTATCATAAGTATGAATTTTAAAATCCACGTACGATTGTTATGCATACTTATGCATAACTCCGGTAGGGTCTTCGCTCACTCGAGCAGACCCAGCTCATTTTGCAGCGCGACCAGTCCTGCCATGGCAGCATGCTGGCGTTTCCGCTCGATGTCGAGAAACGCGTTGATACCCGATACTGGGATGCGATGGTGAGTGCCAACCAGTCGGTAGGGCAGCTTACCTTGATCCAATAGTTTCCGAACCTGAGGACGCGGCATTCCAAGCAGCTTCGCTGCCTCAGTAGTTGTCACCTCCTGCAAGCCGTGGGAGACCAAAACTTCCTGGCCCTGCGCGCGGCATCAATGACTAAGACAAGGAACTCCGCAGTGTCGCGTGAGAAGGAGATGGTTACCTCGTCGTCATCAGTCTCGAGAGCGCGGTGAAATGCTTGGGCGTCGCGTATCGACGATGTCTAGGGTATGAGTAACCAGACTATTTTGACCTAACAAAAAGGAATGATTCTGAATACTTACAGAAGGCGTCAGAGGCTTAGGCATCGTCATAGACTTCTGTCCATGAGCAAAGGCGTGCCGGGGTGGCCTCCCGTGTCGAGGTGTTGGTCGGCTCAGCGTTAGAGCTGACACAAAGCCTGATCAGCGCTGATGTGGAGCCGTTTGATCTAGTTTTCATCGACGCGGACAAGCCGAACAATCCCGTCTATCTTGAGGCCGCCATGAAGATGACTCGCCCCGGCGCGGTGATCATATTCGACAACGTTGTTCGCGATGGGAAGGTCACCGATCCAGCAGCTGAAGACTTGAGCGTTCAAGGCGTACGCACGGTAACAGACATCATCGCCGCGACCCCAAATCTAGGGGCGACTGCCATCCAGACGGTGGGGGTGAAGGGCTGGGACGGCTTCATACTCGCTCGTCGTACAGACTCTCCTTCGGGAAACACCACACCCAGAGCTTAGGCACTAGTGAGTCACCCCTAGACCCTAGCCGCATCGGTAGATCTTCAGTTTAAGGAAGTCTAAAGACGAGGATTGAGGTTTTCCCGCCGACGACTACCAGGCTCTGGTCGCTGGGGTCGTGGGATCCAATCAGATCGACTGCTTCAACACTCCAGTTTGCGACCGGAGTTGTCCCGTTGGACGCGCAGGCCCAGTAATCATACCCAGCAGGGTACTTCGTCATCGAAGTTGCCATGGGGTGATGGAGCAGTTCTACCCGGTCTCGCACCGTCTGACAGGGATACACTCCTTTACTGTGGAGCACCTGGCCGCTTCCGAGTTCTAGATCAAGGAGCACCCAGTGATCCGGGGGGCCCCACTCTGCTCGCGACTCAACAAAGCGATATTCAGCTGTCTCGGCGAACTGCGGTTGATCTGCCCACCAGGCGACGGCTTTGATCGGTCGTCCCCACTTCGGAATGCCATCAGATATCCCAATCCTGGCCATCCAAGCTTCACCTAGATCGCTGATGACGGGCACCCACTGATCTGCCACCTTTGTGTAGGTGATGGTTCCTGATCCCACTAGGTGAATGACTATCTCGTTGTGGGTGGAATAGGTTTCTTCAATAACCGCGCCATCGTATTGCCAAACAGTGGCGCCGGTCGTCTTCTTGAGACCAACAACCCGATCTTCGTTAAGGTGCCGGGTAATACTCACCAGCTCGTCTTGGTTGCGCTCTTCAGTTCGAGCATACGCACCAACGACTACGACATCGGAATCGTCTTTTACGAACGAATACAATCCCCAATCACTATCCGAGTGGCCGCCGAAAACATCCTGCCATGACCGCTGCCACTGGGTCTGCCCATCAATCGCAAATCCTAAGTTACCTTCATCCTCATACAGCCCACCTCCGAGACTGTATGTGCCCTGAGGAATTGATGCCGACTGGTCCTTAGTCAAAGCGCCAGTCAGCGGATCAAGCCGGAGTCTTCCGGTATACCCGTCATTTAGCACCCCCCGTATACAAATCCCTCCGGAGTCACATTCAAATGGCCGACATGTGGCGCGGAACTCTTCACCAGCCGGGCTTGCCTCACCATTTGTGACGTCAACTGCTCTGACTACATCCTGGCCACCGGGCCCGAGTGTCAGGTAAGGCACCCATATTCGGCCAGCAATCTCCACAAGTGAAGCCTGGATCGCTGAACCATTCGATAGCCTCGTACCCGGAGCTGACAACATGTCCCACAAGTAGTCCCCTGTTGTCGCGTCCCACCCAATAAGTTCGAGATAGGGTCCAGCCTTGATGTAGGAGACCACGACCCCGCTGGCGACGATAGGTCGACCGACCGGGTAAGAACGGCCGAAGATTGTGTAAGGTATCTCAAGAGAAGGCTGGATATCAGTTGGGGCAGCAAGCGTTGGCATCTTGGTTGGCACAACCTCATCCTCCTTGCCCTCCTCTTTAGTGCAACTCATCAGTGAGCAACCCAATGCCAACGCAATCAAGGAGTAAGTAATCCTTTTCATCCCCCACCCTTTCAAAAACCCTGCTGGAAAGCATACTCCTTGCGCGGCTAATTGGGTGAGTAAAAAATCCAGTTTTCGCTTGCGGAACTAGCTTAAGTGACCGCGGAAGGGAGCCTTTCAAAGTCGTCGCCCTTGAACAGGAGGGGTGCTTAGGGGAGCCAGCCGACGATTCCCGTACGGATGATGTTGGTGAGGGCGTCTAGGAAGAGGGGGTCGTCGTTTAGGCAGGGGACGCGGTTGAAGAGGGCGGTGGGGTGAGCGGACTCGGGCAGGGTTGAGAGGTAGGTTTCCTGGTTGAGGAGGTCGAGTTCTTCGAGGGTTTCTAGGCAGTCGGCGACGAAGCCGGGGCAGGCGATGTCGAGGCGGCGGATATCAGAGCGGGCTAGTTCGGCGACGGTGTCGATGGTAGCGGGGGTTAGCCAGGCGGCGGGGCCGAACTTTGATTGGTAGGTGGTGCGGCACTGTTGCTCGTCTAGACCGAGTCGCGCGGCTAGGGCGGTGGTGGTGGCTTGGCATTCCGTGACGTACGGATCGCCGGCATCGACCATCGCTACTGGGATCGAGTGATAGGACAAGAGCAGGGTCTCGCCAGCGGCGAAATCTGGTCGCCCGGTGGTGACCCAACGCCGCTCTATCGTCGTCGCGAGGGCGTCGATATAGCCGGGGTGGGTGGGGACGGAGCGGATGAAGCGATATTCCAGTTGGTTGCGGGAGGCGAGGATATGGCGGGCGACCGCATCGTAGATACTGCCAACCGTGGTCTGGGAGTACTGGGGGTAGGCGGGCACGATTAGCACCTTACTCACGCCCTCGGCTGCGAGGCGATCGAGGACGCTACCAAGGTTTGGTTCGCCATAACGCATGGCGTAGGTGACCGTTACCCCCTCTAGGCGCTCGGCGATCCCTTGGGCTTGGTTCTTAGTGTGAACCAGTAGCGGGGAGCCGTCGGGAGTCCAAATCCCGGCGTACTTCTCCGCCGAGGCCACCCCCCGCTTCGGCAAGATGAACAACTCCAGGATCGCCCGCCAGGCGATCGGGTTCATCTCGATGATCCGCCGATCGGTTAAGAACTGGCGTAAGTACTGACGGACGGCTGGTGGGGTCGGTTGGGCGGGCGTACCAAGGGCAACCCACACCACGGCGATCTCATTCACTGCGGCCCCTTCTGGGTAACTAGGGTTCTACTTGGTCGACTCGCCATCCCCGTCGCCGGGGAGATCATCGTCAAGGGCCACCACTGCTGGTTCCTCCTTGACGGGTGGGGTCGGCGGCTCAGCTTTCACGGGAGCTTCCACCTCGCTGGTGGGACTAGCGGGCTTCCTCAGACTCGGCATCGAGAAACGGGGCTTGTCAGCCTTGGTGGGAGGGTCCTCTGGCGCTTCCTTCGTCTCCTTCACCACCGGTGCCACTGGCGGTGCCTTAGGCGCCTTCACCACCGGCGGGGCCGGAACCACCACGGGGGCGGGGGCGGGTGGGATCGGAGGGGCGAGGGGAGCTGGCCGCTCGGGCTTGGGGGTGATGGGCTTTTCGGTCGCCATACCTAAACCAACCCCGGCCAACAAACCGCCGAGCGCGGCCAAGATCACTGCTAACACCAGCCACCAAGCGGAAGGATAGGTCTGCTTGAGACCGGCCGCAAAATCGGAGAACTGCGAGATGATCCAGACCATCAGACCAAAGGTCGCGACGAGAACCAGGATACCAATGACGATAAGTAAGACTTTGAAGACCTTGAGCATGGTCACCTCCGAGCCGAAGAACAACGGGGATCCGTCCGCCTAACTCTAGCGGTTTTTACCTCTATTTAGCAGGTGATTCACGATGTTTGTTAACGCTTAGGCCTTTGGGGACTATTCGGCGTCTAGCGAGGGGTTCGAGTCGCTCCCGGCTGGCAGGCGTACCATCGTCACTCCAGCGATCGGGCGGCGGGGAATGAAATGGATCCGCGCGCAACGGGCGACCCGCTTGGTGGCCGTCCAATCGTCAAGACCGGTCAGTCCACCGCCTAGGATCGGCACCGACCGCGCGAACAGGCCCAACAGCCCGTGGGTGGGAATGAGCAGGTGGCGAAGGACCTGATCAATGACCTGGCTCGCCAAGGCCTTGTCGTGGATCGAGGCGGTAGCGACGGCGGTTGGGGTGCTCGGAAGGCGACCATCGGCAATCTGGCGGGCCAACTCCTCTTCGCCTAGTAAGCACATGGTGATAGCAGTCCGAACCCGGGGATCGTCGATGTCATAGCCGTGCAGATGGGCGACACAGGCCACCATCCGTAGTTGGATCACAATGATGCCGGTGAGATTGGCCGGGGTGCCAACGATCTCCGACACGATGCCGCCGATATTGGTGACCGCTCCGCTAATCGTGGCGATCCGGACGTGGGCGCGAACCACCGACTCGATCGCTGGCTTGACGGCTCGGCGCCTAACGAGGGCTTTGGCGGCTACCCGCTTCGCCCCTGGCACCCCCCGTACGCCATCAATCGCAATATCAACTAGCTTGCCAACGGCGGTATTAACCGGGCCGGGGACCACCCCTGGCAACTTGGTCGCCGCCGTAGACGCCACCGCCTTAACGACCGTACTGCGAAGTACACCCATAGCCCCTCCAGCGTCCAAAGATCACCATTCAATTGTGGCACGCTGTGCAGCTGGGCGCCTCCGGGTCTGCCCTGGCGAGACCCTAGAATCCTTGGGCCTCGCCAGGACCGTACGTCTAGAAAACCCGGATCGGAATCGAAGCCGGAGCGTTCAGATAACCCTCAATCTCCTCATCAAGTTTCGACAAGGTCAGCGAGAAGCCCGCCATCTCTAGCGAGGTGCAGTAGTTGCCAACATAGTTCTTGGCGATCACCAGACCGTGTTCGGCGCACTTCTTGGCGGCTAGGCCATAGAGCAGGTAGAGCTCGGAGATCGGGGTCCCGCCGAGGCCGTTAATCATCACCGCGACCCGGTCGCCAGCCTGGAAGGGCAAGTCCGTACACACCGCTTCGAAGACCTCATCCATGATCTCGGTGGCGGGACGAATCTTGTCGCGCCGACGCCCCGGCTCACCGTGGATGCCGACGCCAACTTCGATCTCGTCTTCGCCGATCTCAAAGATCGGTGTCCCCTTGGCCGGTGGAGTACAACTCGTCAGGGCGATCCCCATCGAGCGCGTCCAACCGTTAACCTTCTCGCCGAGGGCAACAAGCTCCTCGAGGGACTTCCCCTCGTCCGAAGCGGCCCCGACCGCCTTAATAACAAAGAAGTTGCCGGCGACCCCGCGTCGTCCGACGGTGTAGAGGGAGTCTTGAACGGCGACATCGTCGTTGATGATCACGACACCAATCGCCAGATCAGGATCCTCGGCTTCAGCCATCTCTTTGGCCATATCCCAGGCCATCCGGTCGCCCTGGTAGTTATTGATCAGATGGAGGATGCCTTTCGGGTTGCGCAGCAACCGCGTGCACTCCAGAACATAGTCCATCGGCGGGGCGGCGAAAACCGCTCCTGGGCAAGCGGCATCGAGCATGCCGGGCCCGACCGCCATAACGTGGGCTGGCTCATGGCCCGAGCCCGAGCCTTGCATGATCAGCACCTTGTCTTCGGGCAGATCGGCGCGCACGATGATGTTGAACTCCGGAATCCACTTTAAGGCGTCCTGGTTCGCTAGATAAATGCCCTCCTCCATATCGCGGACGAATTGGGCAGGATCATCGACAAATTTCTTCATGATGGTGTTGTCTCCTTGTATCGCTTAGTTAATTCAGATATTTAGTTGTCTAGGGCCGCCTTATTGGCGGATAGTGGTTATTGACGTAGGGCCGCGGCGATGGCTTTAGCCATGTCACCGATCGCAATGATGCCGGGATCGTACGTCCCGATACTGCGCTCCCCGGTGAAGGACTGGCGGCCGCGCTTGGCGACCCAGCCCTTGGAGGTCTCGCGCATCTCGTACGCCGCGTCGGCGGCTCTATCGAAGGCGTCGAGCAAGCTATGGTCGTCGGTTTTAAGGGAGTCCTCTAGGGAGCAAACTAAGGCATCAAGGGCGTCAAGCAGGGTTTTGTCGCCAAGTGACGCCCCACCGCGCTTCATTATCCCTTCGATCGCCGAGCGTAAGCCTTCGATGATCTCATCGAGGCCGAGTTCAGTCTTGCCCCGAAAGGCAATCCCCGTCCGCATAAATAAGGTTCCCCAAACTGGTCCCGAGCAGCCCCCGGTGTTAGCGGTTAGGGCTTGGGAAACATTGAGCAGCAAGGCGCCAATCGAGGAATGATCGAGGGTCTCCCACTTCTCGTCAACAACGCGGAATCCTGCTGCCAGGCTGCGCCCAAAGTCGGCGTCGCCCATCACCGCGTCCAGGTCGGAGAAGTAGGCCTCGTTAGCCAAGGCCACATCGGTCATCGTTTTGACGACGAGTTCAGCCTGTGCTTGGGTTAGTTTTTCCATTGCGCTCTCCTTTAGGTTAGGGCGAGCGGCCTGGCGATTACCGGGCCGTCGCAGCGGCGTTCATAAAGCGGCGCTGGTAGGACACCACTTGGTTGGTTGAGGTGAAGCGAGCTAGGTAAGCCGGCTCGGCGGTGAGCACCACCCGATCGATCATGTCCTCATAATCGGGGCTACTCAGCAGATTATCGATATCGGGGTAGTTCAGGTCGCCTTCCATCGAGCAGATGATCAGCCTGGTGTCGGCGAGGTTGGATTGGCGCAACCAGCGCAGATTGGCCCGGACGCCATCTAGGCCATCGGCCCCGATTTCGTCTTCGTAGTGCCGATATTTGACGATGGTACGACCGAGGCGTCGGACATCAAGTAGGTCATGGTCACTGTCGCCGCGCGGTAGGTAATCGGTGGCTAAAAGGTAGGTCCGCAGGCCGACCAGATGGTCACGATCCTCCGAGGCCTCAAAGGCATCCAGGAAGGCCTTAATCTTGCCCGACTGCATCATGCGGTGGCGGATAAAGGAGTTGATGAAAGCCGGTTTAGCCTGCAAGGCCAAGGCGGTCTGATAGGGCTCAAACATCAAGGTGTAGTTGATGCGGTAGCCATGCTCACGTAGTTTGAGGGCCAGTTGATGGGAGCGGAAGGCGTCGGCGGTGGCTGGGGCGGCGTACGAACGGTCGAAGGTCTTATCGCCCTCTAGGAGTTGCCCGACATTGGCCGCGTTCACTGGCCCGGTGTGCGGCACCTTGATGACAATCCGATATTCGCTGAGAATCTCCTTGAAGAGCGCCGCCTCTTCTAGGAGCTTGTTGAAGTCGGTCTCGAACGGGTCATTCAACTCGACCGAGATATCGCAGCCCGGCCCCAGCACCCGCCCTAGCTCAATCATCACCTCATCGCGCGTCTTAAACCGACCCCCGACATTGGCCTGGGGATTGTTAATGAAAAGGTCGTAAACAATCCCCGGATTACAGGTCAAGTTGCCCAAGAGCGGCGCGATCGGTTCGACCTCGTACGGGTTGGCGGAGTCCGCCGAGAAGATCAGGCTAGTGGGGCGCAACTCCCCATTGGCCCCATAGGAAATATCGCGGACCAGGTCAATCTCCAGCAAACCATCAGCCTTCAGTTCGGTATCAACCCGAAACCCTTCCGGCAACCGCCCAGCCGGGGTTGGGAAAGTCGCCAGAACATCCTTGAACCGGGCCGAAACCCCTAGATAACGTACGATTGGTTGCAGAAATAGGAAGTCCTCAGGACTGATTTGCAGGTTAACCGCCCGCGCCACCAACTCTTCTTGCCCCGGAACAGCCGGAGCCCCCAAAGACGCTAGCGAGCAAGTAACGAAGGTTTCCCCACTCCCAGCTAAACGATAATTGACAGTAGTCATAGTCCCTCCTCTATGGTCTGGCTTGGGTGCGCCTAAAGCCCACCCGGGAGGCATATATCAGCTTAGTGCTTCGCGCCCAGTTAATCCATGGCAAATAAGCCTTTCCTACCCCCCAAACCCCCAACCTTGGGCTATTAGACCATCCGAGCGATGGGTTTTCGCTCCACTTCCTTACCCCCGAAAGGGAGGCGGATTGCCATCACGACAAATGAGCAGTTTGACGCTAGAATGGTTCATACAGTTCAGGAGGTGTTCATGAGTGTGACGATCAACCCGGTCGAGGTAACGCGGGCTCCATTGCCGGTTGGTGATCTCGGCTTGCCTGATTGGGCGAAGACGGTGTTGGACTTCATCACCACAGCAGGTCGCGCAGGCGAGTCGGTGTCCCTGGTCCCCGACGACACTACCTACACTCCAGCCCAGATGGCCGAGGAGATCGGTGTCTCGCGAGCGAGTATCCAAAGGCGTATCACTGCTGGAGAGATTCGTTGCAAGAAGGTCGGTAGTCGATATCGAATTCCGTCGGCTGAGGTTGAGCGGGTCCGCCGTGCGTTTGTACGGGAAATGGCAGCGACCCTTGCCAACGACTTCTAGCCAATACCAACACAAAGGGGGCACTCGCCAACCCGTTAAGGTTTACCTTGATGCAAATGTGCTGGCGGCGGGTTTTGTTCGTACGCTGCTATTGTTATGCGGGCCGGTTGCCGAACACCGTTCGATATGGAGCCTGTACGCCGAACAAGAGGCCGCTAGGCATCAACCTGCTGGTGCGGTTCCGATCTCCACAGTACGTGAGTTGCACCATTTGACCATCGTTCCAGATCGTCGCGCAAGACTTCCGCTAGTGGACACCAGCGACAAGGACACCCCTATACTGGCTGCTGCATCGGCAGCGAAAGCCGAGTTCGTGGTGACCGAGAACGTCAAAGACTTCGGCCGGGCTGACCTAGAAGCCTTGTCAATGTCAGCGGTGCACCCCGACATGTTCTTGACCACTCGGGTCACCGACGAGGAGTACTGTTTTGTTCTTGAATCGATTGCCGAGCGTAGGCAACGCGACCCGAGGACTCCGGCAGCGATTCATGCTGCTGAAGCGCCAAACAAACTCCCCCGACTGTTCCTCGCTCATCGTGACAGGTTCAGGCTAGACCCGAAGATCCAGCCCGGAAACCCAGCAAGAGTGCAGTTTAGGGGAGCGCGGTGTGTTCTCTGCGCCACCATTTCCAAAAAGCCAGATGTCCTCATCAACGGCTTGTGCCAACTCTGTCTGGGCGCGACGGCGGGCTGATCCTCCATCGTTACTACTCGGGCCATGTGGATAAACTGGGGCTGTGCTAACTATGCCGGCTTCTGGGTTTATTTCCGAGACCACCGCGATTATCAAGCGGTCTCGGTTTATTACCACCCTGGCTCGTACTGACGACGAGACAGAGGCGCGGGGGGTGATTGCTGGGGTTAGGAGCGCTCATCCGGGGGCTAACCATTATTGTTCGGCGTTTGTGTTGGAGGATGGGGGTGGGCGGAGCTCTCGAAGTTCGGATGATGGGGAACCGGGTGGTACGGCGGGGGTGCCGATGTTGAATGCCTTGGTTGGCGCAGACTTGGTTAATGTCACCGCCGTGGTGGCGCGCTTTTTTGGGGGCGTGAAGCTTGGAGCTGGGGGGTTGATTCGGGCGTATGGGGGGTGTGTGGCGGATGCAATCAAAGGTCTTCCCCGGGTTAGCTTGCAGTCGCGTACGATCTGGACGCTTGATCTACCTCATGGCGAAGTGGGGCGAGTTCAGGAGGAGCTCTTGCGTGGTGGGGGCACCCTAATGGATATGATCTACCAGGATGCGGGCGTGCATTTGGTTTTTACCTTCCCGACCGATCCAAAGGGTATTATCGCGCGCGCTACCCACGGGGGGTGCATTCCCCTACCCGAGCGCGTGGAAATGGTGGACGTCCCCATATAGACGGTTTTCCCGGTGGGTTAGGCACGCCCAATGGGAGCAAAACTGAACCGAACCCACCGACTAACACCATACCTGGTCAATTGATCGGTGGTTTAGTTGATGATGTCGCGGCGGCGGTAGGCGGTCGCACCGAGGACGGCCAACACCGCGCCGACTGCGATCATTCCCAACCACAAGATCAAGGAGAAGTCTTCTTGGGGCCAGCGTTGGAGCATGCCGAAGGGGGTGATTCGCATCGCCCACCGTGGCAGGTTGAGCATCCCGCCAACATAAACCATCAGGAAGGATAACCCCAGGTAACCCCAGTTAATCCAGGTCAGTTGCTTAGCCCAGCCAACCAAGAAGAAAGCTAGTCCGCCGACGACGATCAGGGCGGGGACGGCATTGAGAGCGATCTTGAAGACCATGGAGGCGGGGAGAGGATCGGTCATGATCGTCGCGGCGACCATCCAGTAGCCCACGGCGGCCAGCAACTGCATCGCCACCGCGACCAGCACCACCAGAATCCCATAACCCAGGAACAGTCGCCAGCGCGAGACGGTCTTGCCCAGCAGATAATCCATCCGGCCGAGGCGCTCCTCGCTAGCTAGCTTGTGGGCGGTGGTGAGCACCGGGATCGCCGCCATCGTCGCCGTGATCAACATCAGAGTCACCAGCAGGGGCGCGACAATATCTGTTGCATCCGCCCCCACCCCAATCATCGCCTGATAGAGCGGGTTCGACATGATGAAGTCTTCCATCTGCCCCATCACCGAACCGAAAGCTGCCGCCATGACGAAGATCGCAATCCCCCAACCGAGGATCGGACCCCGAGTCAAACGCCAAGCCAAGCCCCATTCGCCGCCCAGGAAAACCGAACCGTGGGCCCGGCGTCCCCGACCTTGCCCTAACAGACCGCGACCGAGGTCACGTAAGCCACCGAGAGCAAAGCCGACCACCATCAGGATCACTCCC
>JAIRKB010000060.1 GCA_031260385.1 Propionibacteriaceae bacterium
CCATGTCCCACCTAGATAATCAGTCCGAAATCTTGGAGTTGCCCAGCGATTGACGGTGATGGATTAAGGTAGTTGAGGAAGAAAGTAAGGCGGATGATATGACAATCGCAGTAAAAGGCCGGATCGTTGAACTCGACGGCGACGAGATGACCCGGGTCATCTGGTCGGCGATCAAAGACCAACTCCTGACCCCTCACCTCGACCTGAAGATCGACTATTTCGACTTGTCGGTGACCCACCGCGATGAGACCGATGACCAGGTGACCCTCGACGCGGCGCGGGCGATTGCGGAGGCGGGAGTCGGGGTGAAATGTGCCACGATCACCCCTGACGAAGCCCGGGTTGAAGAGTTTGGGCTCAAGAAGATGTGGAAGTCACCGAATGGGACGATCCGCAACTACCTTGGCGGGGTCGTCTTCCGGGAACCGATCGTCATTGAAGCGGTGCCGCGTCTGGTTCCGGGCTGGACCGAGCCGATTGTGATCGCCCGTCACGCCCATGCCGATCAATACAACGCCCAGGACTTTGTCGTTCCCGGGGCGGGGCAGTTGACCTTGACCTTTACCCCCAGCGATGGTGGGCCAGCAATTAACCGTACGGTCGCCGACTTTAACGCTGCTGGGGGGATCGCCTTAGGGATGTACAACACCACTGATTCGATCGAAGATTTCGCGCGCAGCTGCTTTTCGTACGCCCTAAACCGTAAGGTCCCGGTCTATCTGTCGACGAAGAACACCATCCTCAAGGCCTATGACGGCGCCTTCAAAGATATCTTTGCCCGGATCTATGCCGACGAATACCAAGCCCAGTTCACCGCTGCCAACCTGACCTACGAGCACCGCTTGATTGATGACATGGTGGCGGCGGCTCTGAAATGGTCGGGGGGTTATCTCTGGGCCTGCAAGAACTATGACGGTGACGTCCAATCCGATGTTGTCGCCCAGGGTTTCGGTTCGCTGGGGTTGATGACCTCGGTGTTGATGACTCCGGATGGGAGGATTGCCCTCGCCGAGGCCGCTCACGGCACGGTCACCCGCCACTGGCGGCTCCATCAACAAGGTCTGCCGACCTCGACTAATCCCATCGCTTCGATCTTCGCCTGGACGCGGGGATTGAAGCATCGCGGGCTGCTCGATGAGACCCCCGAGGTGATCGCTTTCGCCGACACCCTAGAGCAGGTCTGCATCCAGACTGTCAACGGCGGCGGCATGACCAAGGATCTGGCCTTGCTGGTTGGCCCTGATCAACCCTGGTTGACCACCGAGCAGTTCATGGCAGCGCTAGCGGCCAATCTTGCCACTAAACTGAACGTCTAGTGATAACTATTTAGAAAGAGTTGTGGTGCTAAACCTGTGGGTGAATATCGCCCTCATCTTGGTGTTTATCCTGATCGGCGGGGTATTCGCCGCCGCTGAGATGGCTTTGGTGTCCTTGCGGGACTCCCAGCTCCAGCAGCTAGCAACCCGGGGCGCCCGCGGGAGGAAGGTCGCCGCCCTCGCCTCCCGACCGAACCGTTTCCTATCCGCCATCCAGATTGGGGTGACCTTCTCGGGGTTCCTGTCCGCCTCCCTAGGAGCGGTCACCCTCTCGGACAAGCTCGCTCCGGTCTTCGAAAAAGTCGGCTTGCCGGTTTCAATCGCCTGGGGGTTGGCGGTCGTCCTGGTGACGGTGGTGATCGCCTACTTCTCGATTGTGATCGGGGAGTTGACCGCCAAACGTCTCGGGATGCAGCGGGCAGTGTCGATCGCCTTGGCCTTGGCCGGTTTCGTTGACCTGGTCGCGATCCTAGCGCGACCGCTGATTTGGTTGCTTGGGGTGTCGACTGACCTGTTGGTCCGGCTCCTCGGCGGCGACCCGGCAACAGCGCGGGTAGCGGTCTCCGAAGAGGAGTTGCGTCAGATGGTGACGACCTCCACGACCCTGACCGACGAAGAGCGGGCGATCGTCGACGAGGTCTTCGGGCTCGGTGAACGCAGTCTGCGGGAGGTGATGGTGCCGCGCACGGAAGCGGAGTTCCTCGATGGCGACCTGCCCGCCTACCGGGCGATCGCTGCCCTAGAGACCGCCACCCACTCGCGGTTTCCAGTCACCGGGCAATCGGTGGACGATATCCTCGGGTTCGTCCACATCCGGGATCTGATGTATCTTGATCCGGCCAATCGCGCCACCCCGATGCGCCAACTAGCCCGCCCGATCATGTCGCTGCCCGACACCGTCAAGGTGCTCCCGGCGCTAGCGGCGATGCGGCGCAACGGGGCCCATTTGGTGATCGTGCGTGATGAGTACGGTGGGACGGCTGGTCTGGTCACCCTAGAGGACCTAGTCGAGGAGTTGGTCGGGGAGATTCGAGATGAGTACGATTCGGAGGGGCCGGCGGTAGTCTCCGGGGCCGACCAAGTTGAGGTTGAGGGTTTGATGACCCTTGAGCAGTTCGCGGACCTCACCGGCTTGCACCTGCCGGAGGGCCCCTATGACACGGTGGCCGGTTTCTGGGTCGCCCTGAAAGGGGAGTTGGCGAGCCAAGGGGAGTCGGTGACCACACTGTTGCCCGGGCCGGACGTTGACTCTAGGGATGTACCGGTGGAGTTGACGGTCACCGAGATGGACGCCCGGCGGGCCGCCCGCATCTGTGTGCGTCGCCTAGATAATTAGCCCCGACATTTGGCCCCCAAAAGCACAAGCTCTCCACTGGTCACTGGGACCAGCGAAGAGCTTGCCTGCCGATTGGCCGATTTATCCCTGCTCGGCAGGGGTTTCGGGCTCGACGGGTTCGGGCTCGATAACGACCTCGGGTTCGGTGACGGCGTCGGATTCGGGGGTCGGCACCCACTCGGATCCAGGGGCAGGCTCGGCGCCAGGCTCGCCGGGCTTACCGTACACACGGTTGGCCAAGTCCTCCATCGCAGAGGTGGTCTTGCCCTCCTCAGGGAGCAGGGCCCAAGCGGCAGCATAAGCCGCTAGGCCGATGCCGGTGAAGCAAGCCACCGCCGTGATCACGCGGGTGATGCCGAGGTCGAGGCCGGTATAAGCGGCGATTCCCCCGGCAACCCCGCCGAGAACCTTATTGGACTTTGAACGAGTCAGTGGTCCTTTAGTCATGATATTTCCTTTCATTGGGTGGCGGGTGCCTCCCGGGTTGGTCAGGATTCTGGTAGAACGAAGCAGCAGACGATGTAGGCGACTAGACCGATGCCGGAGGTGAACAAGATGGCGAGCACGGTCAGAACCCGGACCAGCCCGAGATCCAGCCCAGTGGCTTGGGCGATCCCCGCTGAGACACCGCCGATCATACGATTCGCCCGGGGGCGGGTGAGTGGACCTGACATGATATTTCCTTTCGGTTACAGGGTTTGGAAACCCTGGTTTGGATTGTCTGGGGTATCCCCCTGTGGTGGATCTGAATAGAAGGAACCAATTTCGAAGGGGTCGCCCCCCAGATAGGTCGGTGGGGCAACCTGACTGGCAGCTTGCTCATCAAGCCGGCGCTGCCAAGCGAGGCGGGCTTTCTCGAATTCTTTACGCGTACGCCAGGATTGACGCCCCCGGACCTTGCGAAAGATCCAGGCGGCAATGCCAAAAGCGACCACTACGGCGATGATCGGCCCGAGGTCGCGGGAGGCAGAGAGGGGGATCGTGACCAGGATGACGACGAGGATGATCCAGGGCAGGCCACGGCGCGGCGCCACCCGGGGGGATCCGGGATATTGGGGGCCTGGTGGTCGAGGGGGAATCAGCGCCCAGCAGGCGAGGTAGATCAGCGGGACGGCACCGGTCGAAAAGATCGCGCCCACCACCAATAGGACGCGGATGAGGGTGACGTCGATTCCAAAAAAGTCCGAGAGACCAGCGGCAACACCGGCAACCCGACCAGCGGCCGGGTTACGTCGAAGCTGGGTCTTCGGTTGCATAGTTCAAGAATGCCTCATTCCAAGACCGACTCACCATTGGGTTCGCCCCTGACTTATCCCTGATGGATAACCATTGGCAGTAAAGTGGGGGTGTGAGCGAGGAGTCAACGGTTAAGGACCCCAGGGCCTATCGGTTGCTAGAGCGCGCCTTGGTGGCGGGGGTGGCGGCCGGGCTCGCCGCCCATTCGCGGGTCCCAGTCTGGTTGATTCGGGTGGGCTTTCTCGTGACCTCGCTGTGGAAGTTTTCTGGTGCGATTGCCTACGCTTTTCTGTGGTTGCTCTTGGCCCGCTACGAACCGGAGCGCCCGATTGGGTTGGTGGCGGCCGAGCGTCAGGGGTTGCGCAAGGTCGCGACCCCGAACCCCTGGTTGCGGATCCTCGGCTGGCCGGGCGCTTTTTTAGCTTGCCTGGCGGCGGCCCTGGTGATCAGGGCTTATGACGGCAGTTGGATCGGGCAGTATGCGATCCACATCCTGGTGGTTGGCTTCGCGATCGCCGGGGTCTGGGGGGTTAAGGAGACGCAGTGGCCGGGTGTCGCCAAAGCCCTAGTGGCGGTGGTGGGGATTCTGCTGGCCTGGATTGTCGGCGCCTTCCTCCAGGCCCGCTTGTGGGATCTGATTGCTCCCTACATTTCGGTGCCCTACCAAAGTTACTTCGCGGCTTTCGTTATTACTGGTACGGCGGTGGTCGGTGGTACGGTCCTACTGCTGCCCTGGCTGATGCATCCGCCGCGTTCGGAAGCCGCCAAACAAGCGGCCCTGATCGCCGAGACGCGCGCCGCCTTCGCCGCCCACCTCCATGACTCGGTCCTCCAGACCCTAGCGATTATCCAAAAGCGCGCTGGCGATCCTCGTGAGGTGGCCCAATTGGCCCGCCGCCAGGAGAAAGAGCTACGCGAATGGCTCTATGCCGAACGTACGGATGATGAAACGGCGACTAGTGCGATGAAAGAGGTGGTCGCCGAAGTGGAGGCCAGCTATCCGATTGCGGTCGAGTTGATCTGTGTCGGCGACCGGGAGATGACGGTCGAGATTGATGCTGTCATTCGGGCGGCTCGCGAGGCGATCCACAATGCGGCCAAACACTCGGGAGCGGACAAGATCGATGTCTACTTGGAGACCCAGGCTAGCCAGGTTGAAGCCTATGTCCGCGATCGCGGTCACGGTTTCAATATCGAAGATATCGGCGATGATCGGATGGGAATCCGTGGTTCGATTATCGAACGGCTGACCCGCTATGGCGGAAAGGTTGAGATTCGCTCGACCCCCGGCGAGGGCACCGAGATCCATCTGTTGATGCCCCTAGATGAAGAAGGAGTCAATCATGACTGAAGAAGACGTCAGCCCGACCCAAGGCAATGGCGGTCGTGTGGAACGCAGCGAGCCGATCACGGTGGTGATTGTTGATGACCATGCCATGTTGCGCACTGGCGTCCGTCACGAGATCGCCGGGGCGGTTAATGTGGTCGGTGAAGGGGAAGATGTTGCCAGCGGCGTAGCGGCGATTCGGGCCCACCAACCCGATGTCGTCTTGCTCGATGTTCATCTGCCGGGTGGCGGTGGCGCTGAGGTGATGAAACAAGCTGGCTTGCCCGAGGTCCGCTATCTGGCCTTGTCAGTGTCGGATGCCGCTGAGGATGTCATTGGAACAATCCGGGCTGGGGCTAGGGGTTATGTGACGAAATCGATCTCTGGGCCGGACTTGGTTGACGCGATCCTCCGGGTGGCTGAAGGTGATGCCGTCTTCTCGCCCCGGCTGGCGGGGTTTGTGCTCGATGCCTTCTCCGGTTCGATTGAGGTGACGGCGGTCGACGAGGATCTCGACCGGTTGTCGAGTCGCGAACAAGAGGTGATGCGCCTGATCGCCCGGGGTTACTCCTACCGGGAGGTAGCCCGGGAGCTATTCATCTCCGTGAAGACCGTCGAAACCCACGTCTCTAGTGTCTTGCGCAAACTGCAACTGTCGAATCGCCATCAGCTAACCCGCTGGGCGACCGACCGGCGCCTAATTTAGGGCGGCACCTAGCGTAAGGACGCTACTTCTTCTTTTTCCCGAAACTGGTCAGGATCCCCCAGACGAAGAGGACCACGATCGAGCCGCCGAGGGCGATCAGCCAGGTCCGTACATCCCAGACCGTGCCGATCGAAATGTTGAGGAAGGTCGATGACAGCCAGCCACCGACGAAGGCCCCGGCAACACCGAGGAGGATCGCCACGATCAGCCCTTTGCCAATCCGCCCGGGGAGGATGGCCCGGGCTAGTGACCCGACGATCGCGCCGACCAGTAGCCAACTGAGAATATTCCAAACACTCATGTCCATGGTCCCATTTTAGGTCGGATAACCCCCTTGTCGGAGCCGGTCTCACCCTGGCTCATCCCTGGTTCGGTTGCGACAAGTCCAAGAATCTGGTCGCTTTTTCCCCCAGTTTCTTAATTCCCGGAGTTGGCACGGCTATTCATCGATTTCGAGGTAGGCGACCCCAGGAATTAGGAAGATAGCATAATAATGCAACCGGATTCTTGGAGTTGGCACGGTTGGCACTCGGGCGCCCTACACTCGAGTCCGGGGTGCGGTCGTAACACCCTGATCCACCGATTCATCGCTGCTACGCGACCTAGATAGGCGCACTGGCGGCGTTGCCAACGCTCGACAGGCGTCCAGCCTGCCTTCGACGTTGTCGCCTTGCCATCACACCTATCTGGTACGCGGCACCGGAGGTGCCATACACTTCGCGCCTTCGCGGCGCTACG
>JAIRKB010000083.1 GCA_031260385.1 Propionibacteriaceae bacterium
CCCCACACCCCCCCCGGTGCGCGGGGTTCGGCCGGGGGTGGGGTTTTTTTTGGGGTCTATGTTCGTGTGTGGTGGGTCCCACCCCCCCACCCCACACCCCGCGGTCTTAAGCTTATCCATAGCTCTCTAGGACTACAGTCATTACAAGTCTTTACCGGTTGGCTTCCAGTTTGAACAATATGAGTACGGATAAGAGTCCAAGCAGATACTAGGCTGATAAAAGTGAGACCCCGCTAGAATCCAAAGAGCCGGGTAAAACAACGAACCGCCACCCTGCGTCAAGTAATGCAAGGTACGGTTCGTGGGGGTTGAGCTAAGGCTTAGCCCTGATCCACCGATTGCTCGCGTCGCGAGCGGTGCCAGATAGGTGTGATGGCAAGGCGACAACGTCGAAGGCAGGCTGGACGCCTGTCGAGCGTTGTCAACGCCGCCAGCGCGCCTATCTGGCGCCGCGTAGCAGCGATGAATCGGTGGATCAGGGCTTAGCTTTGGCGATCCTGCCAGCGTTGTTCGAGGCGGGACATAAAGGACTCACCGGAGGCAGCGACCGAGGTCTTTGAGAATGACCGAGTGGAAGAGTCTTTGGTCCAAATCGAGTAGAGGAAGACGGCGGAGACGAGCATAGCGATGAAACCCAAGACTGAGACGACAACGGCTAAGGTGCCGGGGCCGAGGCCCATTCCGACGACCAATCCGACCAATCCCACTAGGAAACCGATCGCACCGCCGACAGCGGGAGCGAAGCCGACCCGACGCGGCGGTTGGGTGAACTTAGAAACCAACTTCGGATCTTGAGCAGTCAGCGTAGCCTCGAGTTCAGCGAGCAACTTCCGTTCGGCTTCCGTAAGAGCCATGACTCCTCCTTCCGGATTGGTCGACCAATAACTGGTCTACAACACGATTGTAGCGTCTCGATTGGTTGGCAAGCTATTTTATCCAACGCGAATTGCACCAACAGTTTTCCGGCCCCGCCGCACAACGATCACCGAACCAGCCAGCAAGTCGTCGGCAGTTAAGGCGCGCTCTAGGTCGGTGACCCGTTGGTTATTGAGGTAGGCACCACCTTCGGTGACGGCGCGCCGAGCGCCGGAACGGGAACCGAAGATCCCCGAATCGGCGAGGGCATCGAGAACGCTACGTTCACCGAGACCGGTCCAGGTGGCACTCGGCAGTTCGGCCGTGGCGGCGAGCAGGGTGTCGGCATCGAGGCTGGCGAGCTCGCCTTGCCCAAAGATCGCTTGGGCGGCGACGGTTGCCGCCTGGCGCTGGGCTGGGGAATGGACGAGATCGGTTAGGTCATCGGCGAGGACCCGTTGAGCGGCCCGCAGATGGGGGGCTTCGGCACTCTGACGCTCTAGGTCCTCGATTTCATCCCGACTGCGCGTCGTAAAGACCCGCAACAGGTGGCCGATCATCGAGTCTTCAGCGTTAAGGAAGAACTGATGGAAGGCATAAGGCGAAGTCATCGCCGGATCGAGCCAAATCGCCCCCGACGCCGTCTTGCCATACTTCTCACCATCGGCTTTCGTGATCAGTGGGGTCGCCAAGGCGTGAACGCGGCTACCGGTGGCACGCCGAATCAACTCCACTCCAGCAGTGATATTCCCCCACTGATCGGAACCACCATGTTGAAGAGTCGCCCCATACCGACGATGTAACTCCAAGTAGTCGAGGGATTGGAGCAGAACATAGGAAAACTCGGTGTAGGAGATCCCCGACTCCAGGCGAGCCCTAACGACCTCGCGATCAAGCATCCGATTGATGGGGAAGTGCTTACCAATATCGCGGAGGAAATCTAGGGTGCTGAGGCCGACCGTCCAGTCATAGTTATTAACCATGACGGCGCCGTTGATCCCCTCAAAGGAAACGTAACCCTCAACCTGTTCCCGGATTCGTTCCACCCAGGAGTGGACTAGCTCTAGGGGATTGAGATTCCGCTCCGATGACTGCCGCGGATCGCCGATCAGCCCGGTCGATCCCCCAACCAGCAGGATCGGACGATGCCCAGCCTCCTGGAGGCGGCGCGCCAAGATCAACTGCAAGAGGTTACCCATGTGGAGACTCGGCGCCGTGGGGTCAAAACCGATATAAAAGGTGATCGGCTCACCGTCCAAGGCAGTAGCGAGGTTTTCCGTGCTATGGGCGATCAGGCCCCGCCAGGTCAGGTCAGCGAACAAACTCATCAGGCCATCCTAGCGGCTCGTATCCTCGCGAATCGCATCCTCAAGATCGTCTTCATTGGTGTCTGGCTCAACATAGATCGCCTTAACGATGGGACTAGCCGCTCGTACGGCAGCCTCAGCGGCGTCGATGACATCGGACAGCTCGCCAGCGCGAAGCTCAGGGTCAACGCAGACCTTGACCGCTACCATAACCTCGTCGGGGCCGAAATGAACCGTCTTCATGTAGATGATCCGCTTGATCCCCGGCGTGGCTTCGAAGGCGGCGGTGATCTTAGCGATCTCCTCCTCGGAGGCGGACTCCCCGATCAACATCGACTTCGTTTCGATCGCCAAGATGATCGCAATTGCCACCAGTAGTAGACCGATCGCCGCCGTGCCAGCGGCATCCCAGTAGCCAGACCCGGTCAACAAGGTCATCCCGACGCCGACCAGAGCGAAGACCAAACCAGTCAGCGCCCCCAGGTCTTCAAGCAGAATGACGGGCAGTTCGGGGGCTTTCGAGGACCGGATGAAGCGGAATAAACTGGCGTTGCCCTTGACGGCTCGGGTCTCGCGGATAGCCGTACGTAAACTCAAAGACTCAGCGATGATCGCTCCCACCAGGACCGCCACCGGCACCCACCACCAAGCGGAGGTCAGTAAAGCGTTCGGATGACCCTCGCGGACCTCCTTGAACTTGTTGAAGGCCTCGTAACAGGCGAACAGCCCTCCCATCGAAAACAGAATGATGGCGACCAGGAAAGCCGAGATATAGCGGTCACGCCCGTAACCGAAAGGATGGGCGGTTGTCGGGCGCTTCTTGGCCGCCTTCCCACCGAGTAGGAGCAGGATCTGGTTGGCGGAATCGGCCACCGAGTGCACCGCCTCGGCCAGCATTGAAGCGGCCCCCGTTAGCAGCCAGGCAACCAGTTTCAGAATGGCGATCGAGATATTGGCCACCATCGCCGCTAAAACGGCCTTGACCCCACTATTTTGACTCACCGGTCTATTCTGGCACTGCTAGTCCGCTGGCTAGGCGCAATTCTGCTAATTGTTCCGTGACGCGGGACTGGGCGGTGCCGCCACGACCGTCGCGGGCGGCAATCGCTCCGGAAACGGCCAAGACAGCGCGGACCGCCGGTTTGAGGTGGTCGGAGATGGCGGCTAGGTCGGTGTCAGTTAACTGATCTAGTTCGATCCCTTTGACCTCACAGAAACGTACGGCTTGACCGGCGATCTCGTGGGCCTGGGCGAAGGGGACTTGGGCGCGCACTAACCAATCGGCTAGGTCGGTCGCCAAGGCAAAACCGGCACTGGCTTGACTGGCCATTCGGGCGCTATCGAACTGTAGGGTCGCCACCAGACCAGACATCGCCGGGAGCAGGATCGCTAGTTGGTCTAGCGAGTCGAAGATCGGCTCCTTGTCCTCCTGGAGGTCGCGGTTATAGGCCAGTGGGAGGCCCTTGAGGGTGGTCAGCAGGCCGGCGAGGTTGCCGATTAGGCGTCCGGCCTTGCCGCGGGCTAGTTCGGCGACATCGGGGTTCTTCTTTTGGGGCATGATCGACGACCCGGTGGACCAGGCGTCATCGAGGCGGGCGAAGCCGACCTCGGGGGTGCACCAGAAGATGATGTCTTCTGCCAAGCGCGATAGATCGACCGCGATCTGGGCGGTGACATAGGCGGCTTCGGCGACCAGGTCGCGGGCAGCCGTACCATCGATCGAGTTCGGCACCGAGTCGGCGAAACCGAGGTCGTGGGCGACGGCGACCGGATCGAGACCCAGGGTCGTGCCGCCGAGGGCGGCCGACCCGTAAGGCGAGAGGTTGAGGCGAGACTGGAGGTTAGCGAGGCGATCAAGGTCACGGACTAGGGGCCAGGCGTGAGCGAGGAGATGGTGACTGAGCAGTATCGGCTGGGCGGCTTGCATGTGGGTGCGCCCGGGCATCGCCACGCCCAGATGGCTTTCGGCTTGGTCGGCGAGGGCGCCAATCAGGGCGCGGATCGCCGTCTGGAGGTGGGCCGTCTCCTCGCGGAGGTAGATCCGGATTAGGGTGGCGATCTGGTCATTTCTTGACCGCCCGGCCCGCAACCGTCCAGCTAGGTCGGCTCCCAGAATCTCGACTAGCCCGCGCTCGAGGGCACCATGAACATCCTCGTCGGAGGCGATCGGTTGGAACTGACCATTGTTAACGAGTTCGGCTAGCTGATCGATCCCGGCGACCAACCCTTCGTACTGAGCGCTCGTCAGCAAACCAGCGCGCAGTAGGGCTTGGGCGTGGGCCCGCGAGCCCCGCAGATCGAGGCGTGCCAAGCGGAAGTCGAACTGGGTCGACTGGCTGAGCGCGAACATCACCTCGGAAGGATCGGCCTCGAATCGACCGCCCCACAGGACACCTTGGGTCATGATTCTCCTCGACCGGCCGCAAATGAAAGTAGCTGGGCGGCCACTCGCTGGCCGGTCGGATCGTCGCGGGTGACGACAATGACCGTATCATCACCAGCCACACAACCGAGCACGCCATCCCAGTCCGCCCGATCAAGCCCGGTCGCGAAATACTGGGCGCCACCTGGTGGGGTGTGGACGACAACCAGGTTGCCACTGGCTTCGGCGCCAACCAGCATGTCGGTACACAGCCGATCAAGGGTCGCCCCCGGGATGCCGGTCTCATCGGAGAGAGCGTAAACCAGGCCACCTTCGGCACTGCGAATCCTAATCGCCCCGATATCAGCGAGGTCTTTGGACAAGGTCGGCTGGGTGACGGCCATGCCTTGCTCGGCTAGCATCGTGCGCAACTGGGTTTGGGAGGTCACCAGGCCGCGCCCAATCAGATCGGAGATCGCCGCTTGGCGTCGGGTGCGCGAGATTGTCGGTTGCTCAGTCATTTCTCGCCTCCTGGAGTAGGTGGCCCCAGTCGGCCAGCAGTGGGCGGACCTGGTCGGGGGTCAAGATTAAGGGTGGTACAAACCGCAAGATGTTCTCGCGGGGGGCATTAAGAATATAGCCATGAGTAAGGGCTGACTTGACTAAGGCGGGGGCGATTGGGTCGGTCAGTTGGACCCCGATCATCAGCCCTCGCCCGCGAACCTCGGCGACGCCGGGGAGTTGGGCTAGTTTGGTCCTTAGCCAATCGCCGACCTGATTGACGTTGTCAAGCAGGGGGGCGAGCTGGTCGATCACCGTCAAGGCAACCCGGCAGGCCAGGGGGTTACCACCGAAGGTGGAACCGTGGAGGCCCGGGGTGAGCAGCTCTGCGGCCCGACCCGTCGCCAAGACGGCACCAATCGGGAAGCCATTGCCGAGGGCTTTCGCTAGGGTCATGAGGTCGGGTTGGATCCCTTCGCTGGTGTGGGCGAACCAGTCGCCGGTGCGTCCCATCCCGGTTTGGATCTCGTCGAGCCACAACAAGGCACCTTGGTGGTCGGCAATGGCGCGGGCTTTGGCTAGGTAACCACTGGGAGGTACGAGCACGCCGGACTCCCCTTGGATCGGTTCTAACAGGATCGCGGCGGTCTGATTATCGACCGCGGCTTCGAGAGCGTCCGCGTCACCGTACGGCACCCAGACCACCTCACCGGGCAGGGGTTCAAAAGGCGCCCGGTATTTCTCGGTCGAAGTGCAAGCCAAGGCCCCCATCGTCCGACCGTGGAAAGAGCCCTCGGCGGCGACGATCTTCGTCCGCCCGGTCAGGCGGGTGATCTTAAAGGCGGCTTCGTTGGCCTCCGTACCAGAGTTCGTGAAGAAGACGCGGGCGGGTTGACCGAACAGGCTCGACAACCGTTCCGCCAACTCAACTTGGGGTGGGGTGGCGAAAAAGTTGGAGACCTGCCCAAGTGTCGCCGCCTGGTCGGTCAAGGCGGCGGTCACTGCCGGGTGGGCATGACCCAACCCGACGACTGCGATCCCGGCCAATAGGTCGAGGTAGCGTTGCCCCTGGTCATCCCAGAGGTAGACCCCTTCACCCCGGGTCATGACCAAGGCCGGGGTCCCGAAGGTCTTCATCATCACAGCGCCATAGCGCTCTTGCCAACTCATTTGATCACCATCGTTCCAATGCCATAATCGGTCAACAGTTCCAGCAGGACGGCGTGTTCGACCCGGCCGTCAATCACGGCCGCGCGATCAACCCCACCTTGGACGGCTTCCGCGCAGGCCTCCATCTTCGGGCGCATCCCGGAATCCAGGGAAGGCAGGAGCTTGCGTAAATCGTCGAGGTTAATGAAGGGCACGATCTGGGTCCGTTCCGGCCAGTCGGCATAGAGCCCGGCGACATCGGTTAACATCACCAAACCAGTCGCGCCTAGGGCGATCGCCAGGGCGGCAGCCGCCGTATCGGCGTTAATGTTGTAAACCGTGCCGTCCTCATCGGGAGCGACCGTCGCAACCACCGGAATCCGACCGGCCTCGATCAGGTCGAGGATCGCCTTCGGGTTGACCTGATCAACCTCGCCGACTAGGCCGAGGTCGAGGTCATTGCCGTCGACCTCGATACTGGATTTGATCGCAGTGAACAGCCCGGCATCCTCCCCCGACATCCCCACCGCCAGCGGCCCGTGGGAGTTGATCAGGTTGACGATCTGGCGACCGACCTGGCCGACCAGGACCATTCGGACGACCTCAACCGCCTCCGGGGTGGTGATCCGCCGCCCGGAGACGAACTCGGATTCCACCCCCAACCGGTTTAGCATTTCGGTGATCTGGGGGCCACCGCCGTGGACGACCACGACCTTGACCCCGCAGTGGCGCAAGAAGACGACATCATCGGCAAAGGCCTTCTTCAAGGCCTCGTCGACCATGGCGTTGCCACCGTACTTAACGACCAGGATCTGGCCGGTGTACTTCTCGATCCAGGGCAAGGCTTCGACTAGGGTGGCGGCCTTGGCAATGAAATCTGATTGATTGGTCATGTTGAATAATCCGCATTCTCTGAGACATAGCCGTGGGTTAGGTCATTAGTCCAAATCGCCGCCGAGGCTTCGCCGACGTGGAGGTTGATATCGAGGGCGACCTCGAAAGGCTTCAGGTCAACCTGGTCGCGCGGGGCACCGGGAGCGCCGGCCAGGAAGATGCCGACCCCGTTGAAGTAGACATCGATCGCGTCGGGATCGAACTGGGCGGTGGTGGTGCCGATCGCGGAGATCACCCGACCCCAGTTGGGATCATTGCCAGCGATCGCACACTTGAAGAGGTTGGACCGCCCGATCGCTCTGGCGACTTCGAGGGCATCGTCTTCGCTAGCGGCGGAATGTACGGTGATGGTGATGGCGTGTTCCGCCCCTTCGGCATCGGCGATCAACTGACGGGC
>JAIRKB010000235.1 GCA_031260385.1 Propionibacteriaceae bacterium
ATTTGGTCTCCCGCGCCTAGTCAACTTCAGTTGGCTATTCTTGTTTGCCGTTGGCACCGTGGTGCTGATCTCAAACTTCTTACGCTCCGCCCCCGGTCGGGATCTGATCGCGATTAGGGAGGACGAGATCGCCGCTTCGTCGATCGGCGTTAATGCCGTGAGAGCCAAGACCCTGGCTTTCGTCATCGGCGCCTTCTTTGGGGCGATCGGCGGAGGTTTGTACGCTTCGTACTTCTACGTCATTCGCCCCGACCTTTTCGGCTTCTTGCGCTCAATCGACATTCTGATCGTCGTGGTGCTCGGCGGGCTCGGCTCTTTATCCGGGTCAATTATCGCCGCCATCCTGTTGGCCTTCATCTCGACAGCGCTGCAGAATATCGCGGAGTTGCGGATGGTGGTCTACGGTCTGATTCTGGTGATCGTGATGATCTTCCGTCCCCAAGGCTTACTCGGCGATCGTGAGTTGAGTCTGAGAACCTTCAAAGCCCTAATCCCACGCTGGCCGGGGGTGAGCAAAGATGACTGATATCCTCAAGGTTTCCGGCCTAACCCTCCATTTCGGTGGTCTCGCCGCCGTCTCGGAAGTCGACATTAATATCAGTGAAGGTGAGTTGGTTGGTCTGATTGGTCCTAACGGGGCGGGCAAGACCACGATGTTCAACCTGCTGACCGGGGCCTATCGTCCTTCCGCTGGCGGAATCGAGTTCACCCGCGATGGTTTGGCATTCGAGCTTGGCCGGATGAAACCACACACTATCTGCCGAGCCGGGATTGGCCGGACCTTCCAGAACATCCGCTTGTTCAAGCGTCTGTCGGTGCTCGACAATGTCGTCGCCGCCATGCAGCAACATCATCGGTACGGGCTGGTGGCAGCCTTCCTACACACCCCCAAACAGGGGCGCGCCGATGCCCAGATCCGGGCGGAGGCCATGGAGTTGCTGCGGATCATGCATCTCGACGATAAGGCCGAGGAACTAGCGGAAAACCTTCCCTATGGCGAACAGCGTCGTTTAGAGATTGCGCGGGCGCTAGCCACCAAACCGGTGCTCCTGCTCCTCGATGAGCCAGCCGCCGGTATGAATCCCGCCGAAACTGCCCAACTGACCGAGTTGATCCGCTGGATTCTCACTGAGTTCAAGCTAACGATTCTGCTGATTGAGCACGACATGTCCCTAGTGATGAACCTTTGCGAACGGATTTATGTGCTCGATCATGGTCTGGTGATCGCCAACGGGACACCGCAAGAGATTCAAAATGATCCCCGGGTGATCGAAGCCTATCTCGGGGAGGTGGTAGACGATGTTTGAGATTCGCGACCTGAACGTTCACTTCGGTGGGATCCACGCTCTGCAAGGGGTGTCCTTATATGTCAACGAAGGGGAGATCGTCACCCTGATCGGCGCCAACGGCGCGGGGAAGTCCACCACCTTGCGAACCGCCTCCGGGCTGAAGAAGCCGACCTCCGGCCAAGTCTTCGTCGATGGTCAGGAGATTACTAACCTGCCGACCAGCACGCGGGTAAAGATGGGCTTGTGCCAGGTTCCAGAGGGGCGCCGGGTCTTCCCGCGAATGACTGTGAGTGAGAACCTCGACCTTGGCGCCTTCCAGCAGCGTGACCGCGCTGGGCAAGCCAATGATCTAGCCGGAGTCTTTCAGCGTTTCCCCGTCCTCGCCCATCGCCGTAAGCAACTAGCGGGCACCTTGTCCGGTGGTGAGCAACAGATGTTGGCGATCGGCCGGGCGATGATGGCGCGACCGCGTTTCTTGCTAATGGACGAACCATCAATGGGGCTGTCACCACTGTTAGTTCAAGAGATTTTCGATATTATTCTTAGTATCAACGCTGCTGGAACCACGATCCTGCTCGTTGAGCAAAACGCCAACAAAGCGCTGCAGGTGGCTCACCGAGCGTACGTCATGGAAACGGGGCGGATAGTGATGTCTGGCTCCGCTGCTGAGTTGTCAAAGACTGAGGATATTAGACGTGTCTACCTAGGAGGTTAGTAATGATCGTCAGAAATCGGATGACCGCTAATCCTTTCACTGTTACACCAGAAAACACCATCCCGGAAGCCCAAGCGATCATGGCGAAACATTCGATTCGCGCCCTGCCGGTGGTCCAAGATGGTCGGGTGGTTGGTCTGCTCTCAAAGAGTGACATTGCCGCTGTCTCCCCTTCGCCCGCTACCTCGCTAAGCGCGGCGGAGATCACCTACCTACTTAAGAAGCTTAAGGTCGCCAAGGCGATGAGCCGCAATCCGATTACGATCGCTCCCGGGGCTCTGCTCGAAGAAGCCGCGATCGCGATGCGCGATCACAAGGTTCAGATCCTGCCGGTGGTCGATGGTCATACCCTGGTTGGGGTGATCACCGAATCAGCGATTCTTGATGCCTTTATCGAGTTACTGGGTTTCCGCGAGCGCGGAACGCGGTTAACGATCGCCGCCGACGATGTCCCGGGTATGCTCGCGAAGTTGGGCCAGGCGGCGGCGCGTCATAATGCCAATATCCAGCATGTCGCGGTCTATCGGGGTCAGGATCGTTCGACGGTGGTGGTTGGGGTTAACACTCCCAATACCGATGCCCTAGAAGCCGACCTGGCCGAGGCCGGCTTTGCGGTTATCACCAAGCTGATCAATCCGTGATTGGGGAATCGAAAGGCCGGAAGCTGGGATGATTCCTGAGCCCGGTTACTCCTTGGGCGGCGCTGATGGCGGCAACACAGGCCACCAAGACCACCGGACCGGTCACCAGTAAGGGGTTGGCCTTGCCCCGGAACTGGCAGATCAGGCTCAAGGTCTTTAAGTCGGGGTAGAGCCCCGACATCGTTTTATAGTCGAAGCTCTGCCATTCGTCATCTAGCAGGATGCACAAGCGCTGGTTGGATGCCAGAAGGCGAGTCTTGGTCCACAGCCGCCACTGCTCCCTGGCCATCGCTTTGGCGGGCCGCTCACTCAAGGCGGCGATCGTCCGGCCACTTTGGACAAACTCTGGTGTCGTACGAGTGTCGGTGGTCGCTGTGGTCGAGAAGACCTCCATCCCCAGGTAGCGCGCGTAGGTGATTGGGCCATCGCCGAGAAAGAGCTCGTCGGCGCGGGTGACCACTTCCGGGCATTTCGTACGTCCCGGTAGATCTTCACCGGCCAGGATGGCCTGACGCAACTTCGCCGCTCGACGCCAGGCGCGTTGTTTGGCTAGTTCAACGGTCTGGATCTGGGCTTCTGTCCGGTTGAGGTGCCCTTTGGATCGTTGCCAGTAGCGGTAGGCCGACCAACCGCGGGGGATCGTGATGATAGCGAGAGCGAGGGCCGTGGTCGCCCAGGCCATGATGACGCCTAGAGCCTCGTAGGACAGCGAGATCCAATGAAAAGAGCGTGGTGA
The DNA here is from genome assembly GCA_031260385.1 of Propionibacteriaceae bacterium. Lineage (GTDB taxonomy): Bacteria > Actinomycetota > Actinomycetes > Propionibacteriales > Propionibacteriaceae > WQYJ01. The sequence goes on from JAIRKB010000235.1 coordinate 3,382, forward strand.
GGAGCGGAGCACGGGTAGGGCTGAGTAGACCACCACCATCACAAGCAGGTTGAGCGCCAAGGGAACCACCCAAGCCAGGTGGCGGCGCACTCGACTCGGGGAGTTAACTAATCCGGAGGTTAAGCGATAACCGGTCAAGCTCAAGGTAAAGATCGCGCCGATAGCGAGGCAAACAACCAGGAAGACAATGAGGATTTCCGCGATTTGCGACAAGGTGTCGGAGTCTAGAGCCCACCGAAAGAGACCAAGCAGAAGACCAACTCCGAGGCAGACTGCCACGATTGTCAATAACGTTCCGGGAATGCTAAGGCGCTGAAGCATATTCCCCCCTCCATCGGTAATACTATCTATTTTACGTGCTATCGCTCCATCCTGCACGATACTCTAGTCCTATGACACGGTTGCTATTGGTAGAAGACGCCGAGGATGTTCGAGAGACGCTCGCTTTCCTGCTAACCCGTGAAGGTTACGAGGTTGATAAGGCAGTTGACGGCGCCGCCGCCCTGAAAGCCTTCGCCAAGCATACCCCGGATATCGTCTTACTTGACTTGATGATTCCCAAGGTGTCCGGGATCGAGGTCTTACAGACGATTCGGCTGACTTCTGATGTCCCGATCGTGATCTTAACCGCCATGGTTGGTGAGTCGGAGGTGGTGGTTGGGCTCGAAGCGGGAGCCGATGACTATGTCACGAAACCCTTCTCCACCCCCGAACTGCTGGCGCGGCTGCGCTCGCTCTTACGCCGCCACCATTCCACTAAGCCGCCAGAATCGGTGCTCACGGTCAATGGCATCGTCATGGATGTCGAACGTCACCGGGTCAGTGTCGATGGGGTGAAGGTTGACATGCCACTGCGGGAGTTCGAGTTGCTAGAACTGTTGATGCGCCACGCCGGGCGGGTCTTGACCCGTGGTCAGATCATTACCCGGGTCTGGGGTTCCGACTATTTCGGCGATACCAAGACCCTAGACGTTCACGTCCGCCGTTTGCGGGCTAAGATTGAGCCCGCCCCCGACCAACCGTGTCGGTTAATTACCGTACGGGGGTTGGGCTATCGACTAGAGGAGGGCTGATGACTGAGCAGTGGTTCAACCATTTTTGGACGGCGCCGGGTAGCACGCCGGAAGCACTCGCTTTTGGGCTGTTTTCCTGGACCCACTTGACTACCCTAATCGTCTTGGGGATTATTACCGCCGCTATCGTGGTCACCTATTGTCGCATCAAACCCGAACGGCGTCGGGCGATGCGCTTGGCCTTGGGGATTGCGATGCTGATCTCTGAGGGGTTTCGCCAGTTCTCTTTCCTGATCTTGGGGATCTACCGCCCGGAAATCCTGCCGCTCCACCTCTGTGCGATCGCAACCTTCTGTGTCATCATCGATTCAGTGAAACCGTCCGGGTGGACCCGAGAGTTCCTCTACGCGGCGGGAACCTGGGGACCGATCTGTGCGTTAATCTTCGCTGATTGGGCCAACCAACCGATCTTCAATATCTTCACCTGGCAATCCTTCTTAACTCACGCCTTGATCTTGTCTTATCCCCTAATGCTCGTCATCAGTGGCGATTATCGTCCCAATGGGCGTCAGCTGTGGAAAGCCGGGGTGATTGTCCTTGGGGCTGTCGTCGTGTCTTGGATCGTCAACACGATCTACAACACTAACTTCTGGTTCTTAAATGTCGGATCACCTGGTTCACCCCTAGAACCGATCCAAACCCTGACCGGGGCCCTTTACCTTCCCGTACTAGTGGTAATCCTCGGGATCATTTGGACGTTGCTGTATCTTCCATGGCGGCGAAAGCCTTCTGCCAACTCTGTCCTGTGAGGCGACGCCAAGCCTTCGAGGTCGGGATATCGCGGCCAGTCGCGGTGTAATACAAGGTGGAGTCGTCGTAGAGGCATTCACTTTGTTCGTTGAACCCCTCCTCAGTCCCTATCAGCACGATCTCGTCGCCGAGGGCTAGCTCGAAGGTGTCATCGGGCAAGGTGAAGGTCTCATCGCCCCGAATCACCATCAGCGGAAAAGCCGCCACACTGGTGGTGAAATCCCCGGGTGAACGAAGGATGGCGCCGAGACACAACCGATGGTGACCGAGCCAGCGGACCACCGAGGGGGTTTGACGGTCGTCGATGTAGAGCCGACGAGGGTAGGGCGCGGCCGAGCCGA
>JAIRKB010000289.1 GCA_031260385.1 Propionibacteriaceae bacterium
CCTACACCGAGAAGGTCTTCTCCTTCCCCGGCATGGGGGCTTATTTCGTGGAGAGTCTCGGACGAATGAATGTGCATGGGGTGGTGGCGGTCACGGCCTTCGCTGGGGTCAGCGTGCTCGTGGGGGCGATCCTGTCAGACATTGCCGTGGCAGTGCTCGATCCGAGAGTGAGGTTAGGCTGATGACTGAACCTATGGGCATCGCCACACCGGTCGAGACGATTGATGATCTATTGGCCGCTGAGTCGGCTAACCCGCGCCGTCTGGGGCGGTGGCGGCTGACTCTGCGTCGGTTTACCCGCAACCGAATGGCCTTGGTCGGCCTGATCGGGATCTCCATCCTGCTGCTGATCACGATCTTCGGGCCCTGGATCCTCCCTTGGACCTACTCCCAGATCGACAAGGGTTACTTCCTGAAACCGCCGAGTGCCCGCCACTGGCTGGGCACCACCCAAGCCGGTCGCGATGTCTTGGCGATGACCGTCCATGGGATGTCCCGTTCCTTGGTGATCGGGTTTGTCGCCGCGATCATCCAGACCACGATCGCTTGTGCCATGGGCGCCACAGCGGCCTATTTCGGCAAGCTGACCGAGCGCGCGATCATGTGGGTGATTGACCTAGTGCAGATCGTCCCGGCTTTCCTCATTGTGGCCGTGCTGATGAAAGGCCATTCGACACCGAAAAACTCCTGGATCATGTTGGCTTTCCTGCTAGCGATCTTCGGCTGGGTGATGACCGCCCGGGTGGTGCGCTCGCTGACAATGGCCCTCAAACATCGAGAGTACGTCTTGGCGGCCCGCTATATCGGGTTGCCGGCCTACAAGATCATCATTCGTCATATCCTGCCCAATATCTCCTCGTTGTTGATCATTGACCTGACCTTGAACATTGGTTATGCGATCTTGGGGGAGACCGGGCTGAGCTTCCTGGGCTTTGGCATCCTCGCCCCCGACACCTCACTCGGCACCCTGATCGCGGAGGGTTCTCAGTTGGCGACTAGCTACCCCTGGATCTTCCTGGCGCCTGCGACCATCCTGGTGATCTTGGTGATGTGTGTGAACGCGGTCGGTGATGGTCTGCGTGACGCTCTCGATCCCAACTCTTTGTCAGGAGGCCGCGCATGAGCACCACCCCAACTAGTGGCCTGACCGGTGGTCTGAGATCCGCTGAAGGCGGCCCGATTCTCCAGGTCAAAGATCTTCACGTCACCTTCCCTTCCGAGGCTGGTCTGGTTCAGGCGGTGCGGGGTTTGAGTTTCGACCTCTACCCTGGTCAGACAATGGCGCTGGTGGGGGAGTCGGGTTCCGGCAAGTCGGTAACCTCCCTGGCGGTGATGGGCTTGCTCCCGGACTCGGCCCGGGTTGACGGTTCCGTACGCCTGGCCGGTGATGAGCTATTAGGCAAGACCGATGACCAAATGTCGAAGATTCGCGGCTCGCGGATCGCGATGGTCTTCCAGGACCCTTTGTCGGCGCTAACACCGGTTTATACGATCGGTGACCAGATCACTGAGGCGCTCCACCTCCACCAGGAGATGTCGAAGACGGATGCCTGGAAGCGGGCCGTCGAACTACTGGGCTTGGTCGGGATACCCGATCCGGCCCAGCGCGCGAAGTCCTTCCCCTTCGAGTTCTCCGGTGGGATGCGCCAGCGGGTAATGATCGCGATGGCGATGGCGAACAATCCCGATGTCATCATCGCCGATGAGCCGACAACGGCCCTCGATGTGACGATTCAGGCCCAGGTTCTAGAGGTTCTGCGCACAGCCCAGCAGGAGACTGGGGCGGCAATGATCCTGATCACCCATGATCTGGGGGTGGTGGCTGGCAATGGCGACCAGGTGACCGTGATGTATGCCGGTCGTCCGGTCGAGCAGGGTAACGTTGATGATATCTTCTACACCCCCCGGATGCCCTATACCATCGGCTTGCTAGGCACCGTGCCACGCCTTGACCAGAGCTCTGAGGGGGCCCTGCCAGTGCTGGAGGGCACGCCTCCATCGGTGGTTGGGCTGCCGGTAGGCTGCCCCTTTGCGCCGCGCTGTCCGATGGTCGTGCCGCGCTGTCGGGACCAGGAGCCTGACCTTGGGCCGATCTGGGCTTGGCCCGCTGATCCGGCGGTAGCCGCCGAGGCAGTCGAGCCCGTGTTCGCCATGCGACATGACATCGAGCACCAGGCCGCCTGCTGGAAGGGGGAAGAGATCGCCCGTGGCAACCTCACCCACGCCGATATCTACCCGATCCCGAAGATCGAAGTCAGCGAACTCGCCGGTGTTCCGCGTGAAGAACGTGACCTAGTGGTGGAGTTGCGCGGACTACGCAAGTACTTCCCGCTGCTGAAAGGTGCGATCTATCGTCGCCAAGTTGGCACCGTTAAGGCGGTCGACGATATCGATCTGGATATTCGTCGGGGCGAGACCCTTGGCTTAGTCGGGGAGTCCGGTTCTGGAAAATCCACCACCTTGTTGGAGATCCTCGAGTTAGGCAAACCCCAGAGTGGGACGATTTCGATCCTTGGGAAGGCCACCGCTAGCCTGAACCACCGCAGTCGGCGCGAGATGCGCCAGCATATTCAGGTGGTCTTCCAGGATCCAATGGCGGCCGTCGATCCCCGGATGCCGGTCTTCGACATCATTGCGGAGCCCTTGGGGGCCTTCAAATGGGCGAAGAAGGATATCGAGAAGCGGGTCTTCGAGTTGCTATCCTTGGTCGGCCTGGAGTCCAGCCATGCGGACCGCTATCCGCAGCATTTCTCTGGTGGGCAACGTCAGCGGATCGGGATTGCCCGAGCCTTGGCCCTCAACCCGGAGATCCTGATCCTTGACGAACCGGTCTCGGCGCTTGATGTCTCGATTCAGGCTGGGGTGATCAACCTCTTGGCGGACCTCCAGGGCCGGTTTGGATTGTCCTACCTCTTTGTCGCCCATGATCTGGCGGTGATCCGTCACGTTGCTGATCGGGTCGCTGTGATGTATCTGGGTAGCATCGTTGAGATCGGGCAAGTTGACCACGTCTACAACAACCCGACCCACCCCTACACCCAAGCCTTGATTTCGGCGATTCCGATCCCCGACCCCCGGGTGGAACGAGCACGGCAGCGGATCGTACTAGAAGGCGATCTGCCCTCGCCAGCCAATCCTCCTTCGGGCTGCAAGTTCCGAACTCGCTGTCCGGCGTTCAGTGATTTTGGCGAGGCTAAGCAGACAAGGTGTATTGACGAGGTGCCGGTCCTGCAATCCTGTGGACCAGATCATCAAATGGCTTGTCACTTCGGTGTAGCGCAGAATGTATTGTGACCGACTCGTGACCTTTTTGAAACAATTTCTTTGAGTTTCACTGGTAAACTCCGCTATGTTCGGGGACTATAGCCTGAGCGCCCGCTGGGTCTTTCGCAGTGTGAGCCCGGTGGCCTAAAAATGAATTGTTGGTGCGCGCACCGCTACGGTCGTGCCAAGCAGAACGATCTGCAAACAAATAACGAAGAAGGAGAAGAAGTGAAGAGAGTTCTTCCGGTTTTGGCAGCAGCTTTGGTCATTGCCTTAGGCATGGCTGGCTGCGCGAAAGACGAAGGCCCCGATAAGGGTAATAACCCTATTACCAACTCGGCCTGGGATGTCAATGAACAACCTCGCGATAATGTCCAAGATGGCGGCGAGTTCCGCGGAGCCTTCGGGTCCGAAGTTGAGACGTGGAACCTTAACACCGCTACTGGCAACGACTATGAGCTTAAGTTTGCACTAAGCCCGCTCTTTGAGAACTGGTATCTGCAAGATGGCTCCGGCAACCACACCATGAACACCAACTACCTGGTTTCCCTCACCGACGAGATGGTTGACGGCAAGTTGGTTGTCACCTTCAAGATTTCCGACAAGGCGGTTTGGAATGACGGCGCCCCGATCGTGGCGGCTGACTGGATTGCAACCTGGAATGCGCTCAAGGGCGAAGATGAGGATTACTCCGTCGCCAGCTCTGATGGCTGGGACGAGATCGAGACCATGGTCCAAGGCGCGACCGATAAAGACGTTATCATCACCTTCCAGGCTGCTTACCCCGACTGGGTTGGGCTATTTGTGGGCTCCCCCATGCGCGCCGAGTCCTGCTCTGACGCTAAGACCTTTAACGATGGTTGGGGTGAGTACAAGCTCGGCTGGTGGTCCGGTCCTTATGTCGTGACCGACTACGCTCCCTCCTCTTTCACCATCACCATGGAGCGCAACCCTGATTGGTGGGGTGACACTGGCAAGCTCGACAAGATCATCTTCAAGTTTGTGGACTCCTCTCAGATGGCGACCGCTTTCGCGAACGGTGAGCTTGACTACATCGACATTGGCGCCAATGCCAACAACTATGCGCAAGCCAAAGATCGTCCTGACGCGGAAATCCGTCAGTCCGGTGGCCCGAACTACCGTCACTTCACCTTCAACTCCAAGTCTGAGGTGCTGCAGGATCTCAACGTTCGTCAGGCCATCGTGATGGGTCTGGATCGCGATCAAATCACCGAGTCCGACCTCGCTGGTTTGCCGATTGACCCGGTCAAGGCTTCCAAGAACTCCAACCTATGGATGCAGGGCCAGGATGGCTACACCGACTGGGCCGAAATCACTGGTCTGAAGTATGATCCGGAAGCGGCCAAGGCCAAGCTCGAAGAGGCTGGCTATGAGATGGGCGCCGATGGCTACTACGCCAAGGATGGCAAGACCCTCGAGCTCGGCTTCTCGGTTCTGACCGGTGTTCGTACCTCCGAAAACGAAGGCCAGCTGGCCCAAGATCAGCTCAAGGAAATCGGCATCAAGCTGAACCTGGTTCCGGTTAACACTGCGACTGACTGGCCGCGCGTTCTGGTTGAGCACGAGTTCGATATCATCGCCTTCTCGTGGATGGGCACTGCCTTCCCGTTGGCCAATATCGGCCAGCTCTTCGGTGAAGGTTCCGACTCGAACTACGCTCAGCTGACGACTGAAAAGGTCGAAGAGCTGAAGTCGAAGATCAACACTGAGAATGATCCGGCCACTCGCATCGCGATGGCTCAGGAAGTTGACCAGGCGCTGTGGGAGAACGTTCACACCCTCCCGCTGTATCAGCGTCCCGCGCTGACTGGTGTCACCAAGGGCCTAGCGAACTTCGGTTCCCTCGGCCTCGCTCAGGTCCCTTACGCCTGGGTCAACGTTGGCTTCCAGAAGTAATCACTAACTAAGCCACAAACCAAAAAGTGGGGTCCCGCCAAGCGGGACCCCACTTTCCTATTGGACGAGGGGGCCAACCCGGACATGGGGTCGCCCGGGATGCGGGACATGGGGTCGGGTACGGGCTCCCGGGCCCGGGCCCGGGCCGCGCCCCCCAGACCCCCCGGGCGGGACTCCCCGAGCCACGACCGGGCCC
>JAIRKB010000169.1 GCA_031260385.1 Propionibacteriaceae bacterium
AAGCTCAACGACGCAGCCAGCGTGACATTCCCAACGGCGTCGACCATACCGAAAATGATGCATGCCGGCAAAACCGTCGGCAGGGTGTGCCGAAAGATGATCCGCAGGTGCGAGAATCCCAAGGCCCGAGCAGCGGTGACGTAACCGAACTCATTTGCTTCCACGGTGCGCCCCCGCGCGATACGCGCATAGGCAACCCAGCTCACCAGCCAAAGCGCAACGAAAATGTTCAGCAGGCTTGATCCCAGCATTGACATGATCGCAATGACAAGCACCGTGAAGGGGAAAGCAAATACGAGATCGACAATCCGCATCGCCAACGTGCCGAAAGGACGGCCGAAATGCCCTGCCAACATCCCCCACAGCAGGCCGAAGACGAGACATACGCCCGTTGCACCAAAGGCAATGGAGAGATCATAGCGACCACCATAGAGCAATCGCGTCCAGATATCGCGACCGAAGTTGTCGGTCCCTAGGAGATGGCCGGGTGAAAACGGCTTCGCTAGGATGTTTGATCCAAAGGCGTTCGGATCGTAGTGCGCGAATAGCGGCGCGCCCGCACACAGAACAATGATAGCCGATAGCATAGCTAGGCCGACAATAAGCGCCAATCGGCCTCGCATGAATTTCGGAATCAGCGATTTCGAGCACGACGATAGGTGTCGCCACTTAACTGGAGCAGTCGATAACTGAGTACCCACGTCACACCACCCCGAGGCTCAGGCGCGGGTCAAGGCTGACGTGAATAATGTCAGTGAGCATGTTGACCAGAAGAACTAGCACGGCGAAAACGAGTGTCGTACCTTGAATGACAAAATAATCTCTCATAGGCACCGCGTCAACCAGGAATTTTCCTAGGCCGGGAATTGAGAAGACGTTCTCCATGATGACTGTCCCGCCGACCATGAATGCCAGGTTGACACCGAACACGACGGTAAGCGGAAGCAACGCATTCGGCAGCATGTCTCGCCGCAACACGGCTGCCCACTTGGTCCCCTTTAGCCGTGCTGTGATGATGTAGTCGGATCTCAGGACGTCCAACACTGTGGCGCGAAGTGAACGGACAAGGACAGTCGAAAATGCCAGGGACATTGTCAGTGCCGGCAAAAACGTGTGATACACATTGTCAAAAAATCCCGTGCCGAAACCGGAGATTGCAAACCAATGGAGCTTCGCACTCAGGTACTGGAGCAAGAGGATTCCTGTAACGAACCCAGGGGTGGCGTAAGCGAGAAGGAAGAAGCCTCGAGCAGTGTTATCGAAAACACCCCCCTGGCGAAGTGCCGAAACCGTGCCAATTGGTATAGTGATGATGAGAGTGAGTACCCCAGTGAAGACAATGAGAAACGCAGTTTTCGGAAGCCGGTGCCAAATTTCCTCGATAACAGGCCGGTGTAGCGAGTACGAGTTCCCGAAGTCAAACCGTACTGCATGTGACAAGAAGTTCCAATATTGCTGCAATAGCGGCATGTTCAGTCCGAGCGAGTTGCGGACTTCGGTGGCCCGTTCTTCCGTGTAGTTCGTTCCGAGGATCGCGACCGCCGGGTCGCCGGGCACCAACCGAAGCAAGAGGAACGACACAATGGTAATACCGAGCAGGATCGGGAGTGCTTGCCCAATACGCTTGACAATATATCCCAGTAGGCTCATGTCGTCTTCTCCCTCCTTATTGCGGCCGGCGCCCGGCGTACCGGATCAGTGATCCGCGACGGTGAGGGTCAGCAATGAGTGGTTGTAGTTGCCGAGCGGTGACACCCGGAATCCGTCCACCCACTTGCCTTGGGCATACCGGAACGGGGGGTATGCCAGCGGGATGTATGGCACTTCGTTGTAGACGATCTCCTGGATCCGCTCGTATGCCTTTTGGCGCTGGGCGCTGTCCGTTTCGGATCGTGCATCGTTGACTAGCTTGGCCGCTTCCGCGTTGTCCCATTGGCTGTGGAATGAGCCCGAAGCGGTCACGTCCACGGCAAACGTGGTCACCTGGTCCGGATCGATGATGTCGTTGGTCCAGTACCGTTGGCCCAATTGGTAATCCATCTGGTTCTCTCGCCCGTAGGTCACGGTCTGGTCGCCAGCCTCGATGTTCACGGTAATTCCGATGTCCTTGAGGTTCTGCTGAACTGTCAGCGCCTGGGCGTTGCCTGCCGCGTCACCTGCGACCGTTACGTACGAGAGCGAGAACCCGCCACCCGGGTGACCTGCGTCACTGAGCAATTGCTTGGCCTTGTCCAAGTCACGCTTCGGCGTCCCGAGGCTCGCGTTCCAGAACATCATCTGGTACGGCATGAACGAGCTTCCGGGAACGGCGGTACCTTGGTAAGCGACCTGGTTCATCTGATCGAAGTCGATCGCCGACTGAATAGCCTGACGCACTCGCATGTCCGAGAGGATCGGGTCCGTGTTGTTCATGAACATGAAATCCACGCGGGTTGATGGGAACGGCGTTGCCTGGAGGTTTGGATCGGAGTCAATTTGACTCATGGCATTGCCTGGCGGGTTTTCGATGACATCTACGTCGCCGGCCTGCAAGGCCAAAACGCGCGCGTTGTCGTCGGTGATGATCTTGATCTTCACGTTACTGATATTCGGCTTGGCACCGTACCAGTGCGGATTGACCACCATATCGACTTCGGTGGTCGGGTCCATGCTCTCGACCATGAATGGGCCGGCACCGTAGGGCTTGTTAAAGAAGTCCGGGTTCGACTCAACCGCCGCCTTGGGCAGGATGCCATACGCATACAACGCGAGGTCGGCGAGTAACGGAGCGTGCGGAAGGTTCAGCGAAAAGGTCACTGTCTTCGGATCGGTCGCTGTGATCGACTTGACCGGCTTCTCCAACAAGAATCCCCAGCCACCTTCGTACGCGTTAGCACGTTCAATCGACCAGACGACATCATCGGCGGTAACCGGCGTCCCGTCGGCGAACTGCGCGTCGCGCAGGTGGAATGTGTACGTCAGACCGTCAGGCGAGATATCCCAGCTTTCGGCCAGATCTGGCTCTATTTCGGTGCCATCCTCGCTGGCTTGCACCAAGCGACTGTAGATCGACTGCACCAGCCAGATGGTCTCGTTCGCGGAGTTCACCTGCGGGTCGAGGTCGTCGATCGCGACACCGTTGGCGATCACGAGGGTGTCGCGCGAGCCGGCAGCGGGTGAATTGTTGCCCTCCTCCGTGGTGGGTCCGGTGGTCTGTCCATCTCCGCTCGTAGCGGTAGGGTCACCGCCACTGGACGGGCTGCACGCAGCCAAGGCCGCAACCAGTGCGGCAGAAACGAATGCCTGAACACCTCGCCGACGCCATCTCGGCCTCAGCGATCTCGCGTATGGATCGGTCATTTGGCTACATCTCCTTCATGAGATCGTCCCCCAGCCAGGGCATCGGAGCTGGTTCGGAGGTGGCACACGACACGGTGTCGGGCCATGGGTGTTGAAACGACGGGCACCGTTGTTCGGCAGATATCCACCGCAGCCGGGCAGCGGGGATGGAAGACGCAACCAGGTGGCGGGTCGATGGGATTAGGCATGTCACCAGTGAGCGCCGGCGCGCCGCCAATATTGCGATCCGGACGACCACCGAGTCTCGGCGCTGCATCCAATAACGCCCGGGTGTAAGGGTGCTGAGGGTTCGACAGGACATCCTCGGCGGCTCCTTCTTCAACGATGCGTCCGAGGTACATCACTGCAATACGGTCAGCTAAGCGTTCTACGACTGCGAGGTCATGGGTGATGAACAAGTATGCCAAACCGAGTTCGTCACGTAGCTTCTCGAACAGATTGAGGACCTGCGCTTGGACTGACGCGTCAAGGGCTGACACTGGCTCGTCGGCCACGATGAGCTTGGGGCGCACCGCCAATGCTCGCGCAATACTTACCCGCTGCCGACCGCCACCGGAGAGTTGCCCAGGCACGCGGTCTGACATGTTGAGTGGAAACCCGACGAGGCTCAGGAGTCGATCCGTCTCAGCGTCTCGCTCAGACGCAGAACGCATTCCATGCACCCGCAGAACCTCGCCGATACTTTGGGCAACCGTCCGATAAGGATTGAGGGTCGAATACGGGTCCTGAAGGATGATCTGTACCGTCCGTCGCAGCACTTTTGATTGTTGTCGACTAAGACTCATCATCGAGGTGCCTTCGACATACACCTCACCGGATGTCGGTTCTTCGAGGCGTACCACAAGGCGCCCGAGCGTGGACTTGCCCGATCCGGTCTCCCCCACCACAGCGATCGTCTGACCCGCCATGATCTCCAGCGTCACATCTGCAACAGCGTGCAGCCGGGTGGATGATTGCGCCGTTGCGCGACCCAGCGCCGAAACATCCCTGCCGTACCACTTGTTGAGGTTCGCGGTCCGCAGCAGCGGCGCACCTGCTGTCTGCGACGCTGTCACGAGACACCTACAAATTGAGCCGGCGCGACGCAGCCTGACGGAGCAGCCACCACTGGGTTGAGCCCGGTT
>JAIRKB010000035.1 GCA_031260385.1 Propionibacteriaceae bacterium
CCCATGTGCCTGCTGGCAAGACTGTTACCTACGCGATTACCGCCGAGAACACCGGCAATATTGATTTGCCGAATGTTCAGGTTGCCGATGACCTGTCGGGTGTCCTACCGTACGCCAACCTAGTGGCTGGTTCAGTGCAAGCCTGGATTGACGGGTCCCCGGTGACGGCACCGACTATCACTGGTAACACCTTGACCTGGCTCGGAACCGTTCCGGCGGGGAAGACCCTGACCGTGCTCTATCAGGTCGTGGTCAAGCAGGATGTCACGGCCCAGAACCAGATCGTCAACAAGGTCAAGGGTTCAGCGCCAAATCCGCTGGATCCGAATGAGGAAGTGCCGTCGACCTGTGAAGATGGCACGGAGGATCCCTGTTCGTCAATCCTGACCCCGGGTGTGCCCGGCTTCACGGTGACCAAGGTCTCCGATCCGGTGACTGGTTCCCTGGTTCGCCCCGGCAATGTCATCACCTACACCATCACCGGTGTTAACACCGGTAACGTCCCCTTGACGGCCGTCACCCTGACTGATGACCTAGCCAAGGTGCTCGCTTACGCGGCCCTGGTTGGGGGATCCCTGGTGGCGACGATTGATGGTCAGCCGGCCGCTGCCCCGACCCTGACGGGCACGACCCTAAGTTGGGTTGGCGCACTCGCTCCCTCCCAGAGGGTGGTGGTGACCTACCAGGTGGTTATGGGTTCGGATGTGACGGCCTTTGACCTGGTCAAGAACGGGGTTAAGGGTAAGGCCACCTATCCGGATAATCCGGATTCGCCGGTGGATTCGAACTGCAAGACTGGTGAGGAACCGGGTTGCTCGTCAACCATCACGCCAGGTGTTGCCCAGTTGACTGTCACCAAGGTCTCCGACCCGGTGTCTGGTTCCAAGGTTAAGGCTGGCGGGCAGATCAACTACACCGTCACCGCCCGTAACTCCGGCAACCTGGCGCTCAATCCAGTGGTTGTCTCCGACGACCTGACCGATATTCTGGCCCAGGCTACCTTGGATCAGACCTCGCTGAAGGCGTCGATTGATGGTCGCCCGGTCGCTGGTCTGATTGTGGTTGGCCAGGAACTGACCTGGTTGGGTCCGCTGGCTCCGGGCGAAGTTCTCGTCATCACCTATACCGTGGTGGTGAACAAGGACGCGACGCCGAAGACCGAACTGACCAATAATGTGACGGCCTCTGGAACCGATCCTAAGGATCCAGATGATCCGGCCGAAACCCCCTGCGAAACTGGCGATGAGCCAGGCTGCTCCTCCACGGTTGTTGTGGATGACCCGCCGAAGATCATCACCGGTGGCTCGGTGGTCCCGGTTCAGCAGGTTCCGCAGTCTCAGTCGTCGATCCCGCTGGTTGGCCTCTGGGGCCAGCCCACGGGGTTGCGGCGGGACCGGAAGTCCACCCACTGTCACAACTGAAAACTAACTAGTTAGAGGGTTGCGGGAACCCGCAACCCTCAGCTATGTTCACCCCGTTTGTCCACCATGCCCACAACGAAAATGCGCAGGATTGGCATAACCAACCCTGCGCATTTCTGACTATAGAAGGACTACGAGGTGAGGTAGGCGCGAAGGCCACTTAGGGCGGGGGCGAAGACCTCGGCTGCGAAGAACCCTTGCCAGTGGGCGAGTTCTTCGGCTTCGCAGTCGAAGTCCGTCCACCACTCAACGAAGGTTAGGTTGCCATCGGTGATTGGGGTCAGTTGGAGGGTGGCGAGATAGTTCTTCACGGGGAAGGGGGCTGGTTCGCAAAACTCGTAGACACAGCGGTGGTTGACGTCGGAAAGCTCCACTTGGTGTTCACGAATATCATCCGACCCAAAGGTGAAGCAGCGGACGGCCCCGACGGTGTCGCCAGTCTTGCCATCTTCGATGTGGCTTTGGGAGACATTAGCTGACCACCAGGTGGCCAAGCCGTTGAAGTCGCGGGCCACTGCCCATACCTTATCGATAGGGAAGGCGAAGACCGTGCTGTAGTAGGAACGTGCCATGATTGGTTCTCCAGATCCTAGTTCTTGAATGTGATGGCTTTGAAGTCTTCCGTCTGCTGGCGGATGCCCACCTCGGTCGGGAAACGTTCGATCGAGGAAGCGCCGTAGAAGCCGACGATACCTTCAGTGTTGTTGAGGATGTATTGCGCGTCGTCTGGGTTGGCGATCGGGCCACCATGACACAAGCAGAGAATGTTCGGGTTGACCGTCTTGGCGGCGTCCGCTAGTTCTTGAACCTTAACCGCCGCTTCTTCGAGGGTCAGCGCGGTCTGCGCTCCGATCGTACCGGAGGTGGTCAAGCCCATGTGGGGGACCAGAATATCCGCCCCCGCCGCCGCCATGGCTTTGGCCTGGTCGGTGTCGAAGACGTACGGTGAGGTGAGCAAATCCAGTTCGTGGGCGGCGCGGATCATGTCGATCTCCGGGCCGTACCCCATACCGGTTTCCTCAAGGTTCGCCCTAAAGACCCCGTCAATCAGGCCAACGGTGGGGAAGTTCTGAACCCCAGCGAAACCGATCTCCTTGATCTGCTTGAGGAAGTAGGGCATTATCCGGAACGGATCGGTGCCGTTGACCCCGGCCAGAACCGGCGTGTGCTTGACGACCGGCAGAACCTCATTGGCCATCTCCATGACGATGGCGTTGGCGTCGCCATAGGCGAGCAAACCCGATAGGGAGCCGCGACCGGCCATCCGGAAGCGACCAGAGTTATAGATCACGAGTAGGTCGATGCCACCGGCCTCAGCGGACTTTGCCGTGATGCCCGTGCCAGCCCCACCGCCGATAATCGGGGTGCCAGCGGCGACCTGTGCTCGGAACTTGTCCAGAATATCTTTACGATTCATAGTTAAGTTCTCCTTGAAGTCATGGTTATTGACTAGTGATGTAGTTGTGGAGGGCTTCCGCCATTGCCTTACCAAAGCCAGGGTCGTTGATGGCCTGGTCTAGTTCATGGACGACGACATTGCTGCCAGCTAGACCGTCTCTGAGGACGGTAAACAGCGCCTCATCGGCGGCGGCGTCTCGGAAGGGGGCTCCGTCGACGTCAATGGCACTAACCCCGCGCAGGGGGATAAACAGATCGGTCGGCCCGACGGCAGCGCGCAGTTTGCGGGCAATCCGACGGCCCAACTCGACCATCTCTTCGGTGGTGGTCCGCATCAGCGTTACCGTTGGGTTGTGGACAAAGAGGTTACGGTCAGCGAACTGGGGTGGCACGGTGTCAGACGGGCCGAAGTTGACCATATCGAGGGCGCCGAGGCTAATGACCTGGGGAACCCCCTTGGCACCAGCTAGTTCTAGGCGGTCCGGCCCTGCTGTGAGGACGCCGCCGACCAGATCGTCGGCGAGCTCGGTGGTGGTGAGATCGCAGACACCAGCCAGCAGCCCCGAGTTAACGAGGTTCTCCATCGCCCTGCCACCCGTACCAGTGGCATGGAAGACCAAGACCTCATAACCGAGTTCGGTCAGCGTTTCGCGGGCTTCGTTACAAGCCGGGGTGGTGACACCAAACATCGTCAAGCCGATTAGGGGCTTCAAGTCGGCTGGTGGGAGAGTCAGTCGGGCCTCGTAGGCCTTGGCCATGCCGGCGATCGCCGCCGCGGCATTGCCGAAGACTAGAACGGAGATTGAGTTGATGCCAGCGACATCGACGACCGAATACATTAGTGTGGAATCAGCCTCACCAACATAGGGTTTGACATCACCAGATGCCATCGTCGAGACCAGCAGCTTGGGGAAACCGATTGGTAGAGCTTGCATCGCTGGCGCGGCCACCGATGAACCACCGGAGCCTCCTAGTGACAGCAGCCCATGGATCCGGCCATCAGCGGCGAGTTGGCGGATTACCTCCGCTGCCCCCCGACCCATGACCGTCATCATTTCGCCGCGATTACGTCGTTCACGCAGCCCCGCAGCATCCTCACCGGCCGCGGCAATCACCGCGTCGGAGGATATATCCGCTAGTGGGCTGGTGGAAAACGATCCGACATCAATGCCCAAGACATCGACGCCAAGATCGGTGAGACAATTCTTTAGCCAAGTGTATTCTTCGCCTTTAGTATCGAAGGTACCTAGTAGTGCAATAGTAGCCACGAGCACCCCTTTCAATTTTTCTTTGATACACCCGAAACGACCGGACTTCACCCGTCCAGTCAAGAAAAATCATATCGCAAAAGGGCCATTGACTCACCTGGTTTACGGTGATCTTTACCCAAACAGACTGTGAGTTAGTTCACGATTTCCATTTGATATACCCAAGCCCGCAGTCTAGACAAGCAAAGCGCCGTC
>JAIRKB010000081.1 GCA_031260385.1 Propionibacteriaceae bacterium
CGCGCCGGGCAACCCCAACAAATAGTTGAGCGCCCCAAAGGGGCGCTCAACTATTTGTTGGGGTACCAGGACTCGAACCTGGACTAACGGAACCAGAATCCGTTGGGCTGCCAATTACCCCATACCCCAGGGGTTACTACCAAGGAATAACCTTAGCTGATCTCGGGGACTAGCTCAAATACTCGGCTTTCCAACGCGCATGGGCACTCGCATGGCGATGGCGACACCAACGCAGGCGGCGGCACAGACTGCGAACATCACGACATCGGAGAGGGACTGGGTCCACGCCACTTCGGTGGTTGTCCGAATCTCAACCAGGTTCCCCATGAAGATCGCCAAACCGAAGGCGAAGAGGTTGTTGATGATGTGGATCATCACCGCCGCCTCAAGCCCACCGGTCCGCCAGACCAGGATCCCGGCGAGGATCCCGAAGACAAACCGCGACCCAAACAACCAGGGATTCTGCACCCCATGGAAGATCGCGAAAACTAGGGCTGTGCCGATGATCGGGAACCAGACATTCCTCACCACCGATCCGAGAGCCTGCATCAGGTAACCTCGGAAAACGACCTCCTCAGCGAGCGCCTGAAAGGGGGTGGTGATCAGGACGACCACCAGGAACCAGCCCCACTGTGGTAGCGGTGACCAACCCGGCCCCGTCGCCCAATAATAAGCCGCCACCGCCCCAATTATCGGAATAGACACCAGGGCACAGACGACCGCATAGCGCACCCGTACCCCCGCTGACACTGACCATAACCAGCGCATCCCCCGCCGGTGGATGAAACGTAGATAAGCCCACACAATCAGGATCATCATCCCCAAGGCAGCATGGGACGACAGAATCCCCCACGGCACCGCGAAAATCTGGCAGGCGGCAAAGAACGACTCCACATCCTCCCCGCCTAAGCCCAGGAGATAACCGACCCCAACGAAAAGCATGTTGAACACCGGGACCAAGATCATCTGGGAGGTCACCACCAGGATCGCCATCACGATCCCGATGAAACGCAGTGAACCCATGCGCGGGTCATCACCCAAGCCAGTCAGCGACTCTGGATAGGTCGATCCTTCAATCGGTCGAGTTAGCGGCGAGAGGCCCTTACTCATTCCTCAGCTCCAATCACCGGATTCGTCAGCACTCCCAGCTCCTCAATTTCGATCGACACCGATTGGCCCGCCCTCAAAACCGGTGCCTCACCAAGCTTGCCACATAAGATCACATCCCCCGGCAACAAGGTCATCACCGAGGAGACGAGACGAACAATCTCCGCTACTGGCTTGTGAACGTCCCTCGTTGACGCCCGGCTCACCACCTCATCGTCAAGTTGAGCGGTGACCGCCAGGTTGCCAACCTCCTCGAGGCTGAGGTGGGTGATGATCCACGGTCCCAGCGGGGTGAAGGAATCCCAAGACTTCGCAAGCCCCCAGGGCATCCCGTCACCCTGGAGGTCGGTAGCCGTGACATCATTGGCGACCGTATAACCAAAGATCACCTCCGGAACCCGCTCGAGGGTCACCGACCGGCAGATCCGCGAAATCACGATCGCCAACTCCGCTTCGAGCACGGTTGCTGAGCTGAGGGAAGGGATTTGGATCGCCTCCCCCGGCCCAATCACCGAAGTATTCGGTTTGATAAACAACCCCGGATAACCCTCACCGGCCTGCCCCGCCGGATAAGCGCGAGCGATCGTACCAACAACCTTGGAGCGCGGTAGAACCGGGGCTAACAGACGGACCGACTCCAGTGCGTGACGGACGCCGGTTAGGGTGACCCCTCCGGAGAAGGGGTCACCACTAAGGTCCGACACGGTGCCCGGAAAGCCACCGCCATCGGCCTCCAGCTCCACCACGCCATAATGGATCGCATCGGCGACCGCATAGCGAGCAATTCTCATGACATCAGTCTAGTAGGCGACACAGAGCGCGTAGGTATAGGCCTCAACCAAGGCCTCCCAGGAGGCTTCCACGACATTGCCACCGACGCCGACTGTGGTCCAGGTCTTGGATCCCATCCGCGTGTCAATCAGAACCCGGGTCGTCGCATCCGTCCCGCGTCCCTCGTCAAGCAGACGCACCCGATAGTCAACCAGTTCGATGGTCGCCATCTGCGGGTAACGCGGGGTCAGAGCCGCCCGCAACGCCTGATCAAGGGCATTCACCGGGCCATTGCCTTCACCAACGTACGGCTTGGCAGGCTCGTCCGCGAAACCGACCCGAATCACCGCCTGGGACTCTTCGTCCTGGTCGGTGAAGACCCGCCAACCCGCGATCTGACACAGGTCGAGATCCGCCCCGAGTTCGGCGCGAATCAGCAGATCGAAGGAGGCATCCGCCGCCTCATAGGAGTAACCCTCCGCCTCGCGTTCCTTCACCTTTTCCGCCAACCGAGCGGCTGTCTCGCGCTCCGATAGATCATGACCGAGTTGCTCAGCCTTGATCTGGATATTGGCCCGTCCGGCCATATCGGAGATCAGCATTCGCATACCATTGCCGACTAGTTCCGGATCGATGTGCTGGTAGAGGTTGGCATCAACCTTGATCGCCGAGGCGTGCAAACCAGCCTTGTGAGCGAAACTCGACACCCCTAGATAGGGTTGGCGTGCCCAAGGAGTCTGATTGGTGATGTCAGCCACCGAATGAGCGATCCGGGTGAGATCCCGCAAGGCCTCATCAGTGATGACATCCCAGCCATACTTCAGCTTGAGGTTGGCGATCACGGTGGTCAGGTCGGCATTGCCAGTCCGCTCGCCGTAACCGTTCATCGTGCCTTGAACATGCATGATGCCGGCATCAACCCCAGCCAGGGTGTTGGCCACCGCGCAGCCGGTGTCATTGTGACAATGGATCCCAAGTTGACCACCGAGCTTGGCGACATCGGCGACAATCTCGCGCACCATCCCGGGCAACATCCCGCCATTGGTGTCGCAGAGGATCACGACCTCTGCCCCCGCCTCGGCCGCCGTTGCCACCGCCATCTTGGCATAGGTCGGATTG
Source organism: Propionibacteriaceae bacterium (assembly GCA_031260385.1). Lineage (GTDB taxonomy): Bacteria > Actinomycetota > Actinomycetes > Propionibacteriales > Propionibacteriaceae > WQYJ01. The sequence continues at coordinate 2,998 of JAIRKB010000081.1, forward strand.
TCTAAATAGCCATTGAAGAAGTGTTCGCAGTCAACAAAGACCCGCCGCCCCTGACTGATCAGGTAGGTCACGGTGTCTTCGATCATTGCCAGGTTCTCTTCCTGGGTGGTCTTCAGGGCGTCCCGGACATGGCGGTCGTGGGATTTCGCCACCACACAGATCACTTCGGTGTTGGCATCCAGTAGGGCCTTGGTCAGCGGATCAGTCGCCGCAGTCATCCCGACGCGCCGCGTCGCCCCAAAAGCGACCAGGGTGGCATTCTTGAGCTGCAGTTTCTCGGCGGCGAGGCGGAAGAACTCCGTCTCATTCGGGTTAGCGCCCGGCCAGCCGCCCTCAATGAAGGTGACGCCTAGTTCATCAAGCAACCCCGCAATTCGCAGCTTGTCATGTACGGTCAGACGCAAGCCTTCTTGCTGGGCGCCATCGCGCAAGGTCGTATCAAAAACATGAAAAGTCTCTGGCTTAGCCAGTTTTAGGTTTCCTAGTAACATTTAAAGCTCCACTTTCTGCATCCAGCCGTACATATCGTCACGGCGACCCCACTGAATATCGATCAACTGCGAGCGGATCGCCCGAGTTGCCTCACCGCAAGGCGCCGCCAAGGAATAGCGGGCCAGCTCACCATCGACCACCTGGACCAGGCTGGCGATCGGGGTAACTACCGCCGCCGTGCCACAGGCAAAGGCCTCGGTAATCTCGCCCGCGCTAATTCGATCGAATAGTTCACTCAAACTGAGCGGACGTACTTCGCAGGTGAGACCGAGGCTGGGTGCCAGGGTGAGGATCGAATCGCGCGTAATCCCCTCCAGGATCGTCCCGGAGGTCGGCGGGGTAATTAGACAACCGTCTTTGGTGACGGCAAAAAAGTTCATGCCCCCGAGTTCCTCGACATACTCGTGGGTGGCAGCATCGGTGAATAACACCTGGGAACAGTCATAGGTGGCCCCCTCGCGCTGAGCGAGCAAAGCCGAGGCGTAGTTACCGCCACACTTGGCCGCGCCCGTACCTCCCTCACCGGCCCGGGAATAGGTGGTGGTGACGTAGATATTGACTGGCGTTAGACCGTCCGCGAAGTAGGGTGCCGCCGGGCCGCCGACCACTGCATAGGTGACCCGCATCGCCGAGCGTACGCCAAGGAAAGACTCATCAGCGAACATCACCGGGCGCAGGTAGTAGCTCATCTCACCGCCACTCGGCACCCACGCGGCATCCGCCCGCCCCAAGGCGCGCACCGAAGTCAGGAAGTCCGCTTCAGGCAACACCGGCAGGTCCAGGCGTTGGGCCGAACGCGCGAGACGCTGCGCGTTCGCTTCCGGGCGGAAGAGCCAGATCGTGTCATCAGCGCGCCGGTAGAACTTCAAACCCTCGAAAATCTCTTGACCATAGTGGAAGACGGCCGTTCCCAGCGTCATTGGCCAAGGGCGATATTGCTCAACCTTGGAGTCATGCCAACCCTCGGCCTTGGTCCAGGTCGCGACCGCCATGTGATCGGAAAAATAGTCGACAAAACCGGGGTTGGCGAAGATCTCCGCCAACCGCTCTGGGGCGGTGCGGCGGGTATTTTCAACTAGTTCAAATGGCAGCGACATAGAGCCAGCGTATATCACCGGTTCAAGTGGCGTGAGCATGTTCCGAATCCCGGCGTGCCGATTTGAGACGCTTTGTCTCGCCAGTCAAGCGTGTTTTTTGTATCCCGACCCAATCCATCTAGGGTTAATGTATGAGTGAACTTATTGCAGTCATCCCCGGTGATGGCATTGGACCTGAGGTCATGGATCAGACAACTCGGGTTCTCACCCATGTCCGGCCCGACTTACGCTTCGAGACCTACCAGTTGGGGGCCGAGCATTGGCAGAAGACCGGTGAGGTCCTGTCTGATGAGACCCTTGCCCGGCTAGCGGAGGCCGATGCGATCCTGCTCGGGGCGGTTGGTGCCGCCCCCGGCTCCAAGGCGATACCCTCCGGTTTGATCGAACGCGGTCTGCTGCTCAAGTTGCGTTTCCACTTTGACCACGCCGTCAACCTGCGACCCTCCAAGCTCTACCCCGGGCTCCCCACTCCGCTAGCCGAGTCGGTGGTCGCCGACAAGTTGATTGATTTTGTTGTCGTACGGGAGGGTACGGAAGGTCTCTACGCTGGCAATGGGGGCCGTTTCCGCCCCGACACCCCCCAAGAGGTCGCCACCGAGGTCTCGATCAACACTGCTCATGGGGTCGAGCGGGTCGTCCGCTACGCCTTCGACCTGGCCCGCGATCGTCGCGGCCAACTGACCTTAGTTCACAAACACAACGTCCTAGTCAACGCCGGCACGCTATGGCGCCGCGTCGTTGCCGAGATTGGTGAGCAATATCCCGATGTGACCACCGACTATCTTCACGTTGACGCCGCCACCATTATGTTGGTCACCAACCCGGATCGCTTCGATGTCATCGTCACCGATAACCTCTTCGGCGACATCCTGACCGATGAAGCCGCCGCCATCACCGGTGGGATCGGTTTAGCCGCCAGCGCTAATCTCAATCTCTCCGGCACCTACCCCTCGATGTTCGAGCCGGTCCACGGCTCCGCCCCCGACATCGCCGACCAAGGCATCGCCGACCCCCGGGCCGCCATCCTGTCTGGCGCCATGCTCCTCGACCACCTCGGCCACCGCGCCGACGGCGACCACATCCGCCGAGCCGTCGAAACAGATATTGTTCAAACCATTGGCGTGCGTCGAGGAACCAGCGCCGTCGGCGACGCCATCCTCGCCGCCCTCGGTTAAGGTGCCTAGGGTCTGACGTTACTTCAAGAAGTCGCGAGAAGGGTCAATTACCGAGTCTGTCGCGCCAGTAACCTGGTCGCCGATGCTGATGGGCGTACGCAAGAATTATTATCTCCTCGCTACGCTGGTAGTAAACCACCCGATAGGGAAAACGATGGACCTTCCGGCTCCGGACTGAGGGTTGCTCATCCCACTCTTGAACCAAAGGCCAAGTCTCCGGCGCATCGAGAACATCGTCAACCGCCTCCTCAAAGCAGTCGATTAACGCATCACCAAGACCATCACCATGTTCAGCGTAGTATCTAACAGCTTCAAGGTAGTCTTCGCGAGCGGCGGGATGATCAATCCGCATTGATGTCACTTCTTGCGACCAGCAAGTAATTCCCGAGCCATAGCCACAGTAGTTTCATGATCGGCCAACTCAACCCGCCCGTTTTCGACATCGCTGATCCGATTCCTTAACTCATCGCGCCAAGCCGCTTCAATCTCGGCTCGAGTCTCCTCCGCCGTGATAGCTTCTGCAATGGTCATACCATCAAGCCTACCAGACGGCACTCTAGGCGGGCATGGGCTGTGTGGTAGTCTGCTGGCACGTGGGAAAGCTAGTCTTGGGGATTCATTATGATGCAAACAGACTTCTTGTTGGATGGTCGGTATCAACTTGGCGAACGGCTCGGCAAGGGCGGGATGGCGGAGGTCAACCGCGCCCGTGACACCCGGGTCGGCAAGAATGTAGCGATTAAAAGGTTGAAGCAGGATCTTGCCGAAGACTCCGTCATTTCGCAACGCTTCCAGCGGGAAATAACCGCCATCGCTTCAATCTCTCACCCCAACATCATCTCGATCTCGGACACCGGCAACTACTTTGACGATATCGCTAAGGTGACGATCCCCTACCTGGTCATGGATCTGATTGAGGGCGAAACCCTGCGCGAACTGCTTGACCGCGATGGAAAGTTGACAATCAAAAGAGCGCTCGAGATCACCGACGCCATCCTTGCCGCGCTTGCTTTCTCCCATGAACACGGCATCATTCACCGCGACATCAAACCCGGCAACGTCATGATCACGAAGACAGGACATGTTAAGGTCCTCGATTTTGGGATCGCTCGAATCGAAAACACCGATACGATCACCGCCACCGCTATCGTTCCCGGCACCCCCGCCTACCTACCCCCCGAACAAGCCATCTACGGAACCGTCGATGCCCGCTCTGACCTCTACTCCACTGGCTGTCTGCTCTATGAACTCCTCGCTGGCAAACCACCATTCGACGGCCAAAACGCCGCCCAACTCGTGCTCCAACACACTCAAGACATCCCCGTCCCACCCTCAACAATCCAAGCCAATATCCCCGCAGCGCTAGACCAGATCTGCCTGAAGGCTTTAGCGAAGGATCCAGCCCAGCGCTATCAAACCGCCGGAGAAATGCGCTCCGCCCTAGACGGCATCCATTCAACCGGCAAAGCGACACCCCCTCCGGTGATCAGCAATACCACTGAACTAGACGCCACCGAATCAATCCCTTACGCCGCACCCGTTGAACCGGTTTCTCACTCCCCCAAACCCCTACTGCCAGTAAACCAGAGTAAGCCCTTACTGACGGTGCCGACCGAAGAGGAAGACAAACGCAAACGCCGCTTCGGCATCATCTTGATCTTGGTTCTGTTACTGTTCCTCGCCACCGGCGGAACCACCCTCGGTTGGCTAGCCACCCAAAATGCTGCCAACGCCAACGGCGGCATTGA
>JAIRKB010000082.1 GCA_031260385.1 Propionibacteriaceae bacterium
CACGGCGCCGCCCTCACCTACCACCAACTCGGAAGACTCGCTGCGAAGCGACGGGAGTTCGATACCGCTGAGGGTTTGTACAGGCAGGCGTTGGAAGTGTTTGAACGATTCCAAGACCAGCACAACGCGGATATCGTAAAACGTAGTTTTGCCCGATTGGAGAAGCTGCGGCGGGAGATGGGTTGAGCTTGGTCGGTAGTAGCCTCGGGATCTGGCGAGAACCCCGAGGCTACTACCAACCTCGATGTGGCCGTCCCACCACGGCCCTTGCGGCCAGCCCTCGCCCACATTCTGGGCCCCTCGACCAGCTGATCCGCAAACGTACTGCGCTTTCAGCATCAAGTACGCGCCTTTAGGCCCGCGAGAAGCCAGGCGCCCCCCCGGGTCAACTGCGGCCTGACGTCATCGGCGGCAAGTTTCTCTGGCATCCTCGCGGCAATATTAACTCTGGCATCGCAATATAAAGGGCGCCTAAAGAGCATCGAAAGAATCCTTAAAGATAAAAAGATCCTGAAAGATACCCGCCCGCTTGGTAACATACCTAACATGAAGTCTTCACCTGAACTAACCAAGTGGCAGAACTGGGTTAGCTTGGCGGCGCGCCTGATTTTGGGGATCGTTCTGATTGCCGCCGGTTTGACCAAGGTTGGCAACTTGGAATCCTCGGTCCAAGCCACCCTGGCCTACAAAATCCTAGATTACGACCTCGCTCGGGTGGTCGGGATGAGCCTACCCTTCCTGGAGATCGCGCTCGGGTTGGTCCTAGTGATCGGGCTGTTCACGAGGATCGCTGGCGCCTTTGGGGCGCTGATGATGCTCGCTTTCGTGATCGCGATTTCCAGTGTATGGGCGCGCGGGATCTCGATTGACTGCGGTTGTTTCGGCGACGGTGGCCCGATTGACAAGGCAGAGGCGATCGCGAAATATCCTTGGGAGATTCTGCGCGACCTTGGCCTGATGGCTTGCGGCCTCTGGCTGGTGTTCGCCAAGAGACAGATCTTCGCGATTGATACCTGGCTCTTCCGCTCCGCCGAAGAGTTGCTCGCCGAGAAGGATCGCAAGAAGCGTCGCCGCTGATTCGCTGACGAGTCCACATCCCGGTCGCTAGCAAATTGCATTCCACGTTTGTTCGAGGACTTGGCTATTGTAGCTCTATGATCCAGCACAGATTTGTTATCGTCGGGGGCGTCGCCGGCGGAATGTCAATTGCAGCCAGACTGCGGCGCCTGAACGAAATGGCCTCCATCACGATCTTCGAACGCGGCGAACATGTTTCGATCGCCAGTTGTGGCCTGCCCTACTTTATCTCCGGCGAAATCACCTCCAAGCGAGCCCTCCTCGTGCAGACTCCCGAGTCCCTAGCGCGCTCGCTCAACCTGGATGTCCGAACGAACCACAATGTGATTGGGCTCGACTGGGGTGCCCACCAAGTGCTGGTCGCCACGGCGAACGGTAGGGAAACCTTCGAATACGACACCCTGATCCTCGCCCCCGGGGCCCTACCCTCCCGGCCCCCCATCGCCGGTCTAGACCACCCTAGTGTTCACACCCTGCGGACGGTTGAGGATGCGACAACAATCGTTGATCGGGTCGAGAATGCCAAACGCGCGGTCGTCTTGGGTGGCGGCTTCATCGGCCTAGAGGTGGCCGAGGCGCTCAACCATCGCGGTCTGAAGGTGACGGTCATTGAGGCCGCCCCCCACATCCTGCCGGGCCTGGAGACCGAGTTGGCCTTCCTGGCGACCGAAGAGTTGCGCCGTCTCGGCATTGATGTCCACGATGGGATTGCCGCTAGTTCCATCACCGACCTGAAGGGTCAAGCGGTCGTGACCTTGGCTGACGGGCAAACCCACAAGGCAGACCTGGTGATTTTGTCAGTTGGCACGACCCCAGACACGAAGATCTTCGAAGCCGCTGGGGTGAACTGTGAGCGCGGTTTCATGATCGTTGATGCCCACGGCCGAACCAACCTAACCGATGTTTATGCGATTGGCGATGCCGTGATGTCGACCCACGGGGTGACTGGCAAGCCCGCAGCGATCCAACTGGCGGGGCCCGCTAACCGGGCTGGTCGTCTGGTCGCCGACGCCCTCGCGCCCGGTTTCCCGGCTCGTGCCTTGCCGGGCCCCCTCGGCTCAGCGATCATCCGGATCGGTGAGCTGACGATTGCCACGACCGGGGCGAATCGGGCCCAGTTGACCCAGGCGGGACGCCGCTACACCACTATCCACACTCACCCCGCCGATCATGCCGACTATTTCCCTGGCGGCGATCAACTCCACATGATCACCCACATTGACGCCGAGTCCGGCGAGATCCTGGGCGCGCAGGCGGTCGGCAAAGGCGGGGTTGACAAGCGCATTGACGTCCTAGCGACCGCGATTCGCGCCAAGCTAGATGCCCCCAGTCTGATTGATCTCGACCTGTGTTACTCCCCGCCGTACAATTCGGCGAAAGACCCGGTCAACGTCATCGGTCTGGTGGCCGACAATGTCCTGACCGGAACAACCAAACTCTGGCAGCCGGAACAGCTCGACTGGGCGCGTTCCGATCAGGTTCTGTTGGTGGATGTGCGCAGTCCGCAGGAGTACGGCACTGGGCGGCTGCCCGAAGCAATCAACCTGCCTTTGCCGGAGCTGAGGGACCGTCTCGACGAGATCGCCGACCGCGCCGCGGGACGCCCGATCGCCCTGATCTGTGAGAGTGGTCGCCGCTCCTACCTCGCCCACCGCATCCTGGCGGCGGCGGGGCTGGAGTCTTGCACCTTCTCTGGTGGGATGCTCACCCTGCGGGCTTGGCTGGGCTTGAACGCCCAGAAGATCTTGGAGTACTGAGTATCCGAGAGGGGGGCGACCCCCTCCGAGGATATCCGAGAGGGGGCGACCCCCTCCGAAGTTAACCGAGAGGGCGGCGACCCCCTCAACCCCCGCCAGCGACTGCGTCGCTGTTACAGATCGACTAGCGGTCGACTCTTTGGTTAGTCCGCTAGCGGACCGTACGGAAGGTTGAGCGCCTTGAGGCGGGCTTCGCCGCCGTCTAGCTCGGTCAGAACCCAGAGCCCGCGTTTGGTGACGGTGATGGTGTTTTCCCAGTGGGCACCGTAGCTCCCATCATCGGAGACGATCGTCCACTCATCGTCCAAGACGGTGGTGGCGCCGGAGCCGAGGGTGGCCATCGGCTCGAGAGCCAGGCACATCCCCGGGGTGATCAAGGGCCCCCGGCCCGGTCGGCCATGGTTGGGGATCTCTGGGGGTTGGTGCATGGCGTGACCGATGCCGTGGCCGGTTAGCTCGCGGACGATCCCATAGCCCTCCCCTTTGGCCCCACCGACCTTCAGTGAGCCCTCGATGGCGGCGGAGATATCGGAGATCCGCCCATCGAGACGAGCCGCTCCGATCCCAACCCATACGGCCTGCTCGGTCGCCTGATTGAGGCCGGCCACCGCCGGAGCAACCTTACCGATTTCGTCCGAACGAGCGGCGTCGCCATGGAAACCGCCGAGGATCGCCCCGAAGTCGATCGAAAGGAGATCC
>JAIRKB010000157.1 GCA_031260385.1 Propionibacteriaceae bacterium
TCGGCGTCTAAGGTGTAAGCCCCTTGAATGATCAAATCGCGGCGGGGCCCGACTTCGTTGCCCATCCAGACTTCGAAGGCGCTAGCGGCCGCTTCGGCATCGACGATCCGGATGCGGCGTAAGGTCCGGTGACGGGGGTTCATTGTCGTATCAGCCAACTGATCGGCGTCCATCTCCCCGAGCCCCTTGTAACGCTGCGGTTCTTTGAACTTAATCCCCTTCTTGGTCAGTTCGGCGAGCTTGCGTTGGTATTCCGGATCGGAATAGGTGTAGATATAGCGTTCCTGGTTCTTGCGCGGGTTGGTGATCTCGAAGCGATGGAGTGGCGGTACAGCGGTGTACACCCGCCCGGCCTCCACCATCGGGCGCATATAGCGGAAGAAGAGGGTCGCCAACAGGCAACGGATGTGGGCACCATCAGAATCGGCATCCGCCATGAAGATGACCTTGCCGTAACGGGCCCGATCAAGGTCAAAGGTCCGCCCGGAACCCGCCCCGATCACCTGGATGATCGACGCACACTCGGCATTCTTCAACATGTCCCCAACCGAGGCCTTTTGGACATTGAGGATCTTGCCCCGAATCGGCAATAAGGCCTGGAACTCGGAACTGCGGGCCAGCTTAGCCGTGCCTAGCGCCGAATCGCCTTCGACGATGAACAGTTCAGTCAGTTCAGTATCGCCCGAACGACAGTCCGATAGCTTCGGCGGCAGGCTTGAGGAAGCCAAAGCATTCTTCGCCCGGGCTGCCTCGCGGTGAGCCCGCGCCGAAACCCGATTCCGCGAGGCTTGGACGACCTTTTCCATCACGGCGCGCGCTTGGGGTTTGATCGCTGACTTATTGGAGCCTAGGAACTCTATTAACTCCTGCTCGACCACCTTGGCGACCAGTTTGGCAACGGCTGGGGTCCCCAGAACCTCCTTAGTCTGGCCTTCAAACTGCGGTTCTGCCAGGCGTACGGTGACAACGGCGGTTAGCCCTTCGCAGATATCATCCTTGAGGATCTCGTCCGAAGCCTTGGTCAAGCGCGTGCCTTCTAGAACCTTAGTAAAAGCCCTAGTCAGACCGCGTTCAAACCCTTGGAGGTGAGTGCCACCCTTTGGCGTCGCGATGATATTGACGAAGGAGACCAGGTTGGACTCATAGCCGGTCCCCCAGCGCAAGGCGACATCAATCCCTAGGTCCCGTTCAACATCGGTTGGCGTCATCGCCCCATTGTCATCAAGCATTGGTACGGTCTCAACGAAGGTCTCCTGGCCCCGCAGCCGTTGAACCTCGGTGACGGGGGCATCGGGAGCTAGGAAGGTGCAGAATTCGGTGATCCCGCCGTCGTGGCGGAAGACCTCATTTGATTCGACACCATTGCGCCGATCGGTCACTGACAAGGCTAAACCGGGGACCAGGAAGGAGGTTTGGCGAGCCCGCTCCTTGAGCTTAGTCAAAGATAGCCGCGTCCCGGCAACAAAGATCTGGTCGTCGGGCCAGAAGCGAACCCGGGTTCCGGTGACGGTCTTCGCCAGGCGCCCCGGTAACTTGGTCAAGCCGGAACGAGGCGTAAACCCGGCGGCCGGTGTCGGCCCATCAAAGACCCCCGGTATCCCCCGGCGACAGGACAGCGCCCAAGTCGCCCCATCGCGATCAACCTCGACATCGAGTCGAGCCGCCAAGGCATTGACCACCGAGATCCCCACCCCGTGCAACCCACCAGCGGCGTTATAGGAGCCAGTCCCAAACTTCCCTCCAGCATGGAGCTTGGTCAAGACCACCTCTACGCCGGTCAGGCCAGTCTTCGGTTCCACATCGACCGGAATCCCCCGGGCATGATCATGGACCGTCACCGATCCATCGGCTTCTAGGTAGATCTCGATTTGCTGTCCGAACCCGGTCAAGGCCTCATCAACGGCATTGTCAATGATCTCCCATAGACAGTGCATCAAGCCTTTTTGGTCGGTTGAGCCGATGTACATCGCGGGGCGCTTACGCACCGCTTCAAGGCCTTCGAGTACGAGGAGATTGCGCGCCCCGTACTCCCCTGACGCCGTCGGTAAGCGCCGATGGCGCGTCGGATCTGCAGTCACGGATGAAGTTTAGTCGCCCGGGGACCGATTCAAGCTCCCGAGCGAGGGCGTGTCTCAGGCTCCGCCCGGAACCACACCATGGAGACGGCGTATCCGATCCCGATCATCAAAGGTGATTTCCAGGCGGGTATCGTCTTCGAAGACCAAGGTCAACAAGTCTCCGGATCCCCAGACGTCGAGGTGATGGGCGGCAGCATAAACCGTCACGATATCGCGATGACGACCCAGTCCGTAAGCCAGGGCACCCGAAATATGTTTCGGGGCGGTAAAAGCCGAGGCCGGTTCCAGACTGAGCCGCGGATCGGTGATCGCCATATAGACCCGGCCCCCCGGCCAGATCCCGGAAAAGATCGCATAACCGAGGATCTGCGGACTGCCAACCATGGCGATGGTTGATCCGGGGGTCATCCCAAGATCAACAATCCCGGCCATCGGGAAGGTCGGTTCCACGAATTGCCAGAGCCCAGACTCCATCCCGAACTCCCGCAACCCCCAAGAACGCTGAACGGCGATCGCCCGGGAATCAAACGCGCGATCCGACCAGGCCCAGGTCCAAGCATTGGTTTCTTCATCAACCCGACCGAGCAGAGCGAACTGCAACCGCGTGCCATGGAGGGTGAGCAAACCAGCGTCGACATTCATCTCCCAGGCCGGATAATCGGTGCCAATCACCGAACTGAGCCGAGTTTGCCCCTCGACCAAAAGGGCGGTGTGTGCGGCCGCCCAGGTGTTGAGAAGGGAGTGGTCGCGCATGGCCTTAGTCGAGATAATCTCTTAACACCTGGGAACGGGAGGGATGGCGCAGTTTCGACATCGTCTTCGATTCGATTTGGCGGATACGCTCCCGGGTGACGCCGTAAACCCGCCCGATCTCATCGAGAGTCTTCGGTTGACCGTCAGTCAAGCCGAACCGCATCGAGACCACCCCGGCCTCGCGCTCTGAGAGGGTGTCCAGCACCTGATGCAACTGCTCTTGCAGCAGGGTGAACGACACCGCGTCGGCCGGCACAATCGCCTCGGAGTCCTCGATCAGGTCGCCGAACTCGCTGTCGCCGTCCTCGCCGAGCGGGGTGTGCAACGAAATCGGCTCCCGGCCGTACTTTTGTACCTCGACGACCTTTTCCGGGGTCATGTCCAGTTCCCGGGCCAGCTCCTCCGGAGTGGGTTCGCGGCCCAGGTCTTGCAACATCTGCCGCTGTACGCGCGCCAGCTTGTTGATGACCTCGACCATGTGCACGGGGATGCGGATGGTGCGGGCCTGGTCGGCCATCGCCCGGGTAATCGCCTGGCGGATCCACCACGTCGCATACGTGGAGAACTTGTAACCCTTGGTGTAATCGAACTTTTCGACCGCGCGGATCAGGCCCAGGTTGCCCTCCTGGATCAGGTCGAGGAACAACATACCGCGGCCGCCGTACCGTTTGGCAATGCTGACCACCAGGCGCAGGTTGGCCTCGGTCAGCTGG
>JAIRKB010000194.1 GCA_031260385.1 Propionibacteriaceae bacterium
AACCTGCGCATGGTGACCACCTGGCAGGACACCACCTTGGATTGGTGGGCGCCAATCGCCGCCTTGTGGGTGCTCGATGCGGATCTTAACCTGATCGGGTCCCTGCCGCGCTTGGCGGAGAAAGAGGTCGTCGAGTCGGTCCGTTTCGATGGCACGATCGCCTATGTGGTGACCTTCGAGCAGGTCGATCCCTTGTTTGCGATCGATCTGAAGGATCCGACCAACCCGATCGTCCGTTCCGCCCTAAAGATCCCCGGTTTCTCCCGCTACCTCCATCTATTTGGTGATGGCCTATTGCTGGGGATCGGCGCTCACACCGAACTGGTTGAAGAGGAGTGGGGAACCAGGGTGTCGCAGACCGGCCTGAAACTGTCGCTCTTTGATATCTCGGATCCGTTCAATGTCACGGAGTCAGCGGTGACGATCATCGACGCTGACTCCACCGAGGTCGAATACAACCACAAGGCAGCGTTCGTTGATGTCGAGCGCGGGATCATCGCTTTCCCGACCACGACTTGGACCTACGATGAGACTACCGGAGCGGCCAGTCTCGGTTGGCATTATCGGGTCTTCACCTGGGACGGCACGAAGTTCACGGCCAAGACCACCATCAACCTGGCGAAGAGCCATCCCAGCGGCGCCCGGTTGACCCAGTCTGACACCTCCGTGCGCGCCATCCGGGTCGGCGAAGACCTCTACGTCATCACCGCCGGTTTCGTCAACGCCTACGGTATGGATAGCTTCAACCAGATCGCCCAGGTGACTCTGAAGTAGTCTCCAGCAAAAGCATTCTGTAAATCGGCACATTATTGTTGATTATCGATATGTTCCTTGCTAGGCTGGACTTATGTCTGAACGCCCCCTGTGGAATGCCCAACGCTCGGCGACCCTGTCGATCGTCGTCACCTGGATCGCCCTCGGGTTGGCAGTGGCCTGTGTGCCACTACTCGTACCAATCCTCAACCTGGTTTACAACCCAGCTTGGGTCGTCCGAGCCGCCGGGCCACTCTATGCCGGTCTAGTCTTTGGGATCGCCGCCCTTGTCCTACTCTTGCGCGTGCTGATCGATATTCGGCGCGGGGAGGTCTTCACCGTCAAGAATGTCTGGCGCTTGCGCGCCCTGTCTTATTGTGGTTACGCGATCATGCTCGCCTGTGTGGTCGGCTTTATCGTCCAACCAGAAGCAGGCTTTGTCCTACTCGCCCTAATCGCCGGATTCATGGGGCTGCTGATGCGGGTGATCAAGAATGTGATCGATACCGCTCGGCTGCTCAAAGAAGACGCAGACTACACGATCTGAGGAGGAGCGATGCCCATCAACCTGAACCTAGACATCATGATCGCACGGCGCCGCGTGCCCGTCGGAGAGTTGGCGGCCCGGGTGGGGATCACCCCGGCGAACCTCAGCATCCTCAAGAACAACAAAGCCAAAGCGATTCGCTTCTCGACCTTAGAAGCGCTCTGCCGCGAACTCAACTGCCAGCCGGGGGACTTGCTGGAATACCTACCGGAAGGGGACAACCATGACCAACCCAATTGAACCAATCGATCTATCGACGCCCGAGGCGGTCCTGGGTGCCGCCGGGCCCGAAGCCACCCCGCCCGCCCCGCCCGATCCCGCGATCGCACCCCCGCCCGTACCACCGCTCGCGCCACCGCACTACCGCTGGGCGCCCGCGCCATCCATGCCCTATACCAACCCCTACGACCCCTACCGGCCTATGCCGAAGAAGGTCTACCCGGCCGGGAGAGCGGAGGGAGTCCTAGCGCTCGTTGTCATCGTCTTGGGTTACCTGGCCTGGAACTGGCTCACCCCCCGCTTCGCTGACCAGGGGTCGTTTGCGATGGCTTTTCCATCGGTGGGGGTGACCGCCTTCTTCGTCTTGGCGATGGCCTGCTCGCTGCTCTATTTCCGCGCCAAGCAGGTTCCGCTGAGCCGAGGCGGGGCCATCGGTGCGGTCCTGCTCCTGCTGGCGGTCCTACCGTACGCGATCTTCGCGACCACCCCGATCCACATCCTCTTCGGCCCCGCTCTGGTGATCGCCTATCTCACCTGGCATGCTTATGTTGCGCGGACGGCGGTCGCGCCACGGCTCGGCGCCCTCACCCTGGTCGATACGGTCCAGCAGGTTTTCGCGGTCCCCTTTAGCCACTTCGGTTCCTGGGCGGCAGGTTTGCGGACCCTCTTCAAGGAGCGCAAGCAGCCCACCCAACTACTGGTCGCCCTGATCGCCATCGTGGTTGCCCTGCCGGTGATTGCCTTGGTCTTCGCCTTGCTCGTCTCCGCCGACGCCGCCTTCTCGCAGTGGATTTCAGGGTTGACTGGGGTATTCGAGCGCTTCGATCTTTGGCGGCTCCTCTGGCAGCTTGGCTTGGGAGTGCCGTTGGGCATCTATCTGTTTGCTTTGATGTACGGGAATGCGCACCCGGCCCAGGCGGCGGCGGTCACCGCCGAGAACTCCGCCCGCTCTCTCAGCTCCGCCCGCAAGCTCTCCACTGTCGCCCTCGGCGCGCCAACGATCGTACTAATCATCATCTACCTCGCCTTCCTCGCCGTCACCGGAACCAACCTGGTCTCGGCCCTGCTCGGGAACCTACCCGCCGAGGTCACCTACGCTGCGTACGCCCGCGAAGGCTTCTTCCAACTGACGGTCGTAGCGATGATCAACCTGGCCGTCCTCGCTTTCACCTACCTCTTCTCGAAGCGCGGTTCATCAACGGAGGGCGGGGCGCCGACCTACTCCAAGCTCCTGCGCTGGCTAGGCGCGATCTTGGCGAGTCTCACCCTGCTATTGGTCGCGATGGCCGCCTCCAAGATGATTATTTACATTTCCTCGTACAACCTGACTAGTCTGCGCCTGACTACGATGTGGGCGATGGCGGTGATGTTCATCGTCTTCTTGTTGGTCTTGGTCTGGAATATCCGCCCCTTCAAGGTCGGCACCCCCATCGCCATCGTCCTGATCGTCGCGACCCTCGGTCTGGTCTGGGCCAACCCCGATCGGATCATCGCCGATTACAATGTCGATCGCTATCTGGCTGGGAACACCCGGACCGTTGATGTCGCCTACTTAGGTGGTGAACTAGGGGACGGTGCCATCCCAGCCCTAATCAAGCTCCGCGACCAGGCCAGCGACCCCGCGATCCGCCAAGCCGCCAAACAAGCCCTCCAGAACTACGCCGCCGACGGCAGCTCCTTCAACCCCCGAGGCGACACCCCCTGGACCTCCTGGAGCTGGCAAGCTTGGTACTGGTCCGAGTTAGTCGGTCGAGGTTGATGTTAGACTAGACCCTGGTCCCCCGCGTGGCGGTACCTCCCTGAACCCCTCCAGGGCCGGAAGGCAGCAAAGGTAAGGGAGCTCTTCCGGGTGCGCGGGGGGCTTTACTTTCCCCACACGCTGGTCACCAACCAGATCACCTTGACCGCCGTCATCGCGAGCGAAGCGTCGCGATCCAGCCTAATCCACGGTCGAGCTACCCCAGTTCGCCTCAACCCCACCCTCTTCGATATAATTCTCGACGGAGGATTCGCCTAGAGGCCTATGGCGCTCGCTTGGAAAGCGAGTTGGGTTCACGCCCTCACGAGTTCGAATCTCGTATCCTCCGCCAAATGCCAAAGGGGACTGGGCCAGGGGACACTTTCTAGTGGTGCAGTATGTGCACTCTTTCACCCGTGGTGCAGTAGATGATCGCCGTGGCGACAGCATGTCGGTAGTAGGCGCTCAGTACATAGTGCTCGTTGAACGACTTGTGACCGGACGATTACGCCTATGGAGACTTCCGTACCAGGATGGCAGCAGTCGCGGGTGGTTGAAGGAGCAGTTAGGGGATCGGATACTACTAACGGAGGGTCACGAAGGGACATGCCTTGCCCAAGAGGTCCTAATGACCCTCATGGCTAGGAATGAGTGATCTCGTTCATCCACGCTCGGGCGATGGTGATGGCCTCATCCAGTGTGTACGTCATGCCAACCGATTCGGCGAGCGCTGGGTATGCAGCTTCCCAAGGATAATTAGCGACGAACCTCGGCGGCCAATGTCGCGGGATCAAACCGATCGCAACGGCTTCCGCAGCCCTGGCGTCGAACACGTCCAAGCAGGCGGCCTTCAGGGTGGCTGGTGTGGGGTCAGTTGTGTACAGGTTCTCCTTGATGAGCACCAAGTCGATGATATCACGCACCCTGTCGTTGATAAGGTCAGGCGGAACATCCGGATCGGAGGCTGCGTGCATCTTCTGTGCCACCTGATAGTCCATCGCGATGCCGATAATCTCATCCGGTGGTAGCACACCAAAGAAGCCCACTGTTGGGGCAGGGACGGGGGTCGCGAACTCACCGATCTGGCCCTCGGGGAATGACACCTCGACTTGTGCTCGTCGCCATGTGGCACCGCGAACGATCAGTTTGATGTCGAACCGATATGGCTTAACGACGCGGTTGGCCTTTTTCACGCGCTCTAGCTCTGTGCGTACAAGGCTGAACGGCCCCCAAGGTTCAGCGAGCACAGCGTCTATGGCACGCTCGAATTCTTCGGCACTTCCACGGAAGAGTACGTCGACATCTTTGGTGGTTCGAGCGTTTAGGCCGAGTCGAAGTTCCAGGTAGAGGCCTCCCTTGACAAGGAACAGTGGCTGATTGTTCGGGCCAAGCGTGCGCTGCAAGGCAGCGATAATGACCGTCGATGACAGCATCCAGGCGATTCGCCTCAGCACACCGCCCGTCAGGTCTTGCGCGTCGCGAACCCACTGATCGAGCAGGCGGGCGCTCGGCTGCGGACGTTCTTCGTCGGGCAGGTTATACATCATGAGTAGCGCTCCCTCAAGTCGTGGCGTTGCCTTCTAGCGGTGTCTTTGGTTATCAGTCCCCGTGCTTCGGCCTGATCAATAGCCTGGGTCACAAGGTCTGGTCTGGGCAGACTGATGATCGATTGGTCGATGGCTGTCTCGACCGTCACGCAGGGAATCTCCTCCCACCAGTCACGCTGTCGTGGCGTCAGGTCTTCGTAGTGGATGACGAACACTTCGGGCATGTCCTTGCGCCGAATCGGGTTCTTCCGTTTCGGGACTGTCACATGAATAACGTTAGGGTTCACGTCCGACAGTTCCCGCACTTCCAGCGCAGTCTCATGACTGAGAACGGCCAGTGGGTCTCTCGTCCACAGCACGGCCTCAATGAGTTGGTCGTTGAGACTGACCCTGAACTCGGGGAAACGGTAGACGCCCTGAAAGACGTGCCGAAGCTTGCCGCGATTGGCCAATTTCGTCAACTCGATCTTCGGCAGCCCCAGCCTGGCGGCGTCCGACGAAGTGACATAGCCATACTGATCAAGAGCCACCTCCCAAAGGTCCTCGCGAATAGTCATGCTCAAAACCATACCACTTTTGGTATAGTTTTGAGCATTTTCGGATTCATGGGCGACTGCTGCCTCGCGGCAGGCCTTCTTGAAGGTCTTATGCCACGCTGCCGACCGTACGGGCTGTCGTCCAGCGCCCATGCTAGAGGGGACTGTACTCTTGCTGTGCCATTAGGGACGGACCTTCCAGCACTCCCATCATGCCCCCTCAACGTCAAGCTCTTCGACCAGGCGGGATGAAACTTCGGGTGCGGTGTGTCCTTAATGGCGACCAGAGAGAACCGCCCCCCATTGATCTGTTTTCCCGAGAGGTTCAGGAGGATGCTCTGCAGGTTAGACTGGGAGTGTGGAGGCGACTAAGGAGGATGGTTGTGAGGGAGATACGGAGGGTTTTGGTTTGTGCCCTTGGGGCGCTGGCCTTGGTTGGTCTGGCGGGCTGCACCAGTCAGGAGTACGAGTTGCCAACCCGCGGCGGGACACGGCCCAGCCAGGAGTTGAGCCTAGCCGCCGTCGCCAAGGTCTATTTTGATTGTATGACCGAGGCGGGCATCCAGCTTGCACTTGACGCTAACTTCGCGGGCGAGCTGTCGGTGGTCAGTTTCACCGGTCAATATGACCTGATCATGTGGCGGGGTCCCAACGGTGGGGGTGCTTTGGGCGATGGGGATGATCCTG
Source organism: Propionibacteriaceae bacterium (assembly GCA_031260385.1). GTDB lineage: Bacteria > Actinomycetota > Actinomycetes > Propionibacteriales > Propionibacteriaceae > WQYJ01. Next base: position 6,028 of record JAIRKB010000194.1, read on the forward strand.
CAACCCAGGAGGCGGTTAATGCCTTCTTCGCCTCTCCAGCTAGCGAGCCGGGCCTGAGTATTGATGGCGTCGATCACTCGGCCACTTACGCCCGCTGTCTTGGTGAGTCGGGCTATGACGAGAACCGGGCTTGGGGCGACATGGTGGTCGCGGACCCGGAGCGCATTTCCCGCCAGGTGGAAGCAAACAATCTGTGGGCTCGATGTGCGCGCGAGAACAATTGGCCCGCGATCGTCGACTCTGACTTTCCCACCGGGACGGAGTATCCCACGATTTTCCTTCCTTCCACTATCACTGAGGAGCAGCTCCGGGATCTTCTTGTCGCTTGCCCGAACTTCGATCAAGCTGCGCAGGAGCAGTACGCCGAGTGGCAGAAGGATCATCCCCTAGGCGGTGGCTTCCCTGCGGGCTGGCTCCCCGCCCCGGCGCTCGGCATCGAACCTCTGGACTTTTTATGGCAACCCACTGTCAAGCGCGTGGACTCGATCCCAACTCGGTTCCCCAACCCCGCGGAGCAAGCCGAGATCGACCAGCACCTCCGCCTCTGGGATATCCTGTTCGAGGCCCATGCGGCCTGGGAGTCGCAGTGGTACGGGGGGTCTGGGAAGGGTTGAGTTGTTGCCCCGCTGACACCTCTACTCCAGCCAGAGTTGCTGGCCTTCGGGTGAACAGTTCAATCATTGCCGGGTAGTCAGG
>JAIRKB010000195.1 GCA_031260385.1 Propionibacteriaceae bacterium
GAACGTCTAGTTGCTGGACGCCTAGGTAGACCTTGGCAACCACGCGCTCAATGAGCGGTATCCGGGTGTGCAAGCCTGGCCGAGCCGCGCGAACATAGCGACTAAAGCGTTCAACAAGACCAACATACTTGGTTTGAATGGTGAAGAAGCCCATCGCAATAATGATCAAGAGCAGTACGATCGCGGTTACGACAATGATGGCAACTGTGGTGAAATCCATGGATAACCCAACCTCCGTTAAATAGGGACCTAACACCAGTGTAACTCACGACGTTCGCGCACTAGGACAAACGAAGAATGCAGCCTGCACAAGCGAAGCGCCGTCCGGGTTGGATTGGATTGGTTTCAACCGTCCTATCCGGCCCAAACCCCCCGAACCTGATCAACCTCTCGGCCCGCTTGGGCTAGCCCGGCTTGGGCGGAGGCGACGCGGGCGGCCGGATCAAGTGGGTTCGATCCGAGGGCCTCCTTGGCTTCGGCGTCCGGCGTGAGGATGAGACCCCGGCAATCGAGAGCCGCCAACTGAGCCCCCGGCGCCCTCCCCCGTACCCCCATAACCAACGGCGCGAGCACGACCACTCGTCCGGCGTCACCGGCCAAATCGACATGGGCGGGGGACGAAATCCCACCATCCATGTAACGGACCCCATCAATCGTCACCACCGGCCATACCCCCGGCACCGCGCAGCTGGCCTCGACGGCGTCAGTGAGACTAGCGGGCCCACCGGCCCGGAACACCACCCGCTCACCGGTGTCGATGTTGATCGCGACGATGCCAAGATCACGCTCTGGATCCCATTCCACCCCGTCAACCCGCTGCTCGATAACCGCCCGTCGCCCAGCCGCACGCTCCACCCCGCAACCCAGAGCGTACCTTCCAATCGTACGCATTGCTTTCGCGTGGTCCCTCTTTGTCAGCAGCGGCCACATGACGCGTAACATCCCTATCCCCGCCAAAGCCCCCGGTAACTCCTGAACCGTCCCTGCCAACTGCCGCTCGTACAACTCTTCAAGGCTGGCCGGCCCGATCAACTGAGCCGCGATCGCCGACCCGGCCGAGGTCCCAACCAACCGCTCCGCCTGCCGCAGATGGACCCCCGCCTGCTCGAGCCCAAAGAGCATCCCCGTCGCCCAAGCGATCCCGGTCACTCCACCCCCACCAACAACCAGTGCGCGTTTCTCAGCCATGCCCGCATCCTACCACCGCCTCAGCCAACACCGATGTCGTACGGGAGATGGGGTTGGGGGCTAGATGCGCTCGAAGACCATGGTAGCTTGGATGCGGTCGCCGCCGCCGAAGCCCGTACTGCCGGAGGAGGCGGTCGAGATGGTGTGGAGGCGATAGCCGAGAGCGGCTTGGGCATTGATGGCCCGCTCAAGCTCGGTGAGGTTGCCCGAACCGGTGCCAAGGAACTTCTCTTTCAAGACGACCTGGAGCACGACATAGGCTTGGCCGGGGGCGCCGGGGCGGGAACGGGCGCCAGCGTTCGCTTCGGCTTGGATCGAGGCGATGGCGCCAGCGATCCCGCCTTGTTGGCCTTGAACCTGGCTCGTCCATTGCTGGCCATCCCACCAACGGGAGACGCCGGTTCCGTCGTCATACCACCCTGGCTGCATTGTGTTCATCGTCTAGTCCCTTCCCTGCTAGCTAGTCAAGGCAGTATACCCCGTGCCACGCTTTCCGATCAGCCGGGGCGGACTAGGCCCCCTTCATAGGCTTCGACGACCGCTTGAACGCGGTCGCGCAAGCCGAGCTTTTCGAGGATCTTCGAGACATGGGTTTTGACGGTCGCTTCGCCCAGAAAGAGCGCTTTGGAGATCTCGAAGTTGGACATCCCTTTGGCGACCAGCAGCAGGACCTCCCGCTCGCGGTCCGTCAGGCAGTCAAACTGGTCGGAGGTTTCGACCATGGGAGTACGGGTGGCAACGTGCTCGATCAGGCGGCGGGTTGAAGAGGGGGCGATGACGCCGTCGCCAGAGTGCACAGTACGGATGGCCGCCAGCAGATCGGGGGGTGGAGCGTTCTTGAGCAGGAAACCGGAGGCACCGGCGCGGATCGCCGCCAGCAGATATTCGTCAAGGTCGAAGGTGGTCAAGATAATGATCTTCGGCGCCGGATCATGCAAAGCCAGGATCTGGCGGGTGGCCTCAATCCCATCCATATCGGGCATGCGGATGTCCATCAGGACAACATCAGCGCTAGTCTCTCCCAGGATAGCGATGGCTTCTAGCCCAGTGTTGGCTGTGCCGACCACCGTCATGTCATCTTGAGAGTCAACGATCATACGCACACCAGCGCTGACCAACTGCTGGTCATCGACAAGGACAATCCGTAGAGGTTCAGTCATCAGCCAACTCCGTGGGTATGGGTCGACCCTGAGGTCGACCGCGGGGGTTGAGGGGGTCGTCCCCCTCTCGGTTTGTCAGACGGGGGTCGTCCACCTCTCGGTCTGCAAGACAGGGATCGGTTCTGTCTTCCGTACCATCCAACGGGAAGGGGAGAACCATCCGGATCCGAAAACCACCGGCGTAAGGTTCGGCGCTCAGCTGGGCGCCGACCAGGTTGGCCCGCTCACTCATCCCCAGCAGACCTTGCCCGGGTTCGGGGTTGGCGACCGGCGGCACTCCACCCTGGGAAGTGATCGTCAAGATGACATCGGTCTCGCCCCAGTTCTCTGTCACCGTCACCTGGGCTTCGGCTCCGGCATGCTTGAGGGCATTGGTGAGGGCTTCCTGGCAGACCCGATAAAGGGTAAGGCCTAGTCCCGCCGGCAGCACCCGCGCCTCCCCCAGGCGGATCAGGTAGATCTCCATCCCGGACTCCCGGCTGCGCTTGACCAGTTGATCAATGTTGAACTGGGTCGGCAGCGGGGTCAGGTCGTCGTCGCGATGGGGGGATTTCAGCAAACCCAAGACCCGCCGCGTCTCGCCAACCGCCGTCCGTCCCGTATCGGCGATCGTCTGGAAGGCCCGCTTGGCGGCCGCCGGATCGTCAACCACGTAACTGCCACCATCGGCTTGGGCGACCATGATCGCCAACGAGTGGGCGATGATGTCATGGATCTCGCGCAGGATCCGAGTCCGTTCCGCTTCCACCGCGCGTCCGGTGATCTCGCGGGTGTCGATCGCCAGGGCCTGGGCTTGGGCGAGATCTAGGGCATTCCGACTGGTTTTCGCCTCCCGCCAAGCCAAAATGGTGACGATCAAGGCGACGACCAGGACGCCAAGCGCGATGGCTAGCCCGAGGATGACGCCACCAGTCATGACTAGACGACTTCGCGGTCGATGCGGTCAAGGATCTTGCGAAACTCTTCCCACCACTGGTCTACCGGGCGTTGTTTGGCAGCGTCGACGGCGTCCGGTTTCATCGCCTCTAGGATCTCGGTCGCCCTAATCTGGTTGGCGAAGGTGCCGATCACGGAGATACCCTGGCCGCCCTCAGCGAGTTGCTGGGCGAGGTTGGTCAGGGCACCGTCAGTGAGGCGGGTCGCCAGTAGGCGGTCGAGCGGGGTGGGTGTGCCACCTTGCTGGGTATGCCCGATTGTGAGGGTACGGGTGTCGTAGCGGGCCTGGCCTTCCTCGTCGAGGAGGTGGGCGAGCGCTTGCGTCGTGTAGTTGGGGTTGGCTCGTTCGTTGCGGACGGCTAAGAAGAAGGTCCGGCCTTGCTCATCGAAACTCTTGCGGATCCAATCGATATCGGCCTGGATCATCTCGAGGTTGATGCCCGTCTCCGGTAGGTAGACCTGCTCGGCGCCGCCGGCGATCCCACCCATCAGCGCGAGGTAACCACAGTCACGTCCCATCGTTTCGATCACAAAGCAGCGGTGGGTGGCGGAGGCCGACATCTTCACCTTGTCGATACAATCAACCACGACATTTAGGGCCGCATCGGCGCCAATCGCCATCGCGGTCCCCGGGAGGTTGTTGTCAATCCCGGCGGGGACGCAGACGATCGGGATCTGGAGGCCTGGGTAGCGGGCGCGTTCAGCGCTGATCAGTTCCGCCCCTTCGTAGCCATTCCAACCGCCAATAATCAGCAAGCCATCAATCTTGTGGGACTCCAGGTTGCGGGAGATCGCGTAAAGCTCGGCTAGTTCGGGGTTGCGACGCCGGGTGCCGAGCTCCGCTCCGCCGAGTTGGCACCAACCATCGACCTCCTTAAAGGAGAGGTCGCGCAGTTCGCCGTTGATCAGCCCGAGGAAACCGTCGTTGATCCCCACCATGTGGAAACCCCGCGAGATCCCGAGCCGGACGGCGGCAGCGGCAGCGGTGTTCATACCCGGCGCGAGGGCACCGGCGTGCATGATGCCGATCCGTTTGGCTTGGGGTTCCGGTTCGGTTCGAGTCGGGTTGGATAGTTCCTCGAAGATTCGCCCCAGATCGCGGAACTCGGTCCCTCGGAGGTTAAGGACCTCGTCATAGCGGGCCTCGCGGATCAGACCGGGCACACGGCGGGTCTCGGTAATAGCCTGAAGCAGGGGAACCTGCATCACCTGCTCACCGCGAAAACCGAACACCGGTGGGGGTTGATCACCGGTCGCCGTCAGGACATAGCCCGCCGCTTCGTAGCCTAGGCGGGTTGAGGCCCAACGGTCGTAGGCGCTCGGGATGCCACCGCGTTGGACATGGCCGAGGATCGTCACCCGGGCCTCCTCATCAAGGCCCGCTTCGATCGCCGAACGAACGTACTCAGCGGTGATTGGCTCGCCCGAGCGCGCGGTGGCACCCTCCGCGACGATGACGATCGAATCCTTGCCCCCCGCTAAACGACTGCGACGCAGTTGGTTGCACATCGCCGCTTCCCAACCCGGCTCGGGTGGGAACTCGGGAACCAAGACATAGTCGGCATTGCCGGAGATCGCCGCCGCCAACCCCAGATAACCACACTTGCGACCCATCACCTCGATCACGAAGCAACGCTGGTGGGAGGCGGCGGTGGAGGCGATGGCATCGACAGCCTCCTGGATCCGCCGTAACGCCGAGTCGACCCCGATCGTAATATCGGTCCCGACCAGATCATTGTCGATCGAACCGACCAGACCCGCCGAGATCAAGCGGGGATAAGCCTTGCGCTGTTTGGCGGTGATCTCCCCTCGGTCAACTAGCTCATCGAGCATTGACGCCCACTCGGTAGTGAACTCGTCTAGTCCGGCGAGCGACCCATCGCCACCGATCGCCACTAAGCGGTCGATGCCGTGGAGGACCATGTTCTTGGCGGCCTTCATCATGCCGGGGCGGGAGTTGAACTCCCGCGACCGGAAGGTGCCAATCACCGTACCGCCACGGTTGAGGATGCCGCCGCAGTCATTCCAGTAGAAGCGCCGAATGTCGTCACCGCCATTAATCAAGCCCTGAAAACCCTCAAAGATGGCATAGGCGTCGGCACCGGCAAAGATGGCGGTTCTCACGACGGCGCGTAGAGCGGCATTCATCCCCTGGGCATCACCCCCGCTAGTCAAGACAGCTACTTTTTTGCCAATTGCCGAGTTGCGGAGAACCTCGGGCGCCAGTTCTGATTGCACCCCCCAATCCTAGTCACTTGGCTCGCGAATGTCCGATTACGGAACACTTTGCGGGTGAGAGACGTTCCGTAACCCCCCACTCGCGGGGGAGTGCTGGGGTCGGGGCGGGCGGTGCGCTAATCTGAGGTCATGAAAGGGTCATCTCGAACTAACCTGGGGTTGGGGCGTGAGCAGGTCATGACTTCCCGGCTCGATTTGCGGGCGCGCGCCCACGACGCCTCCCACGTTTTGCTCTACCCGCAAGCGATCGCCGTGCCACGGTCGGCGGACGATGTGGCACGGCTGTTGCGCGCCTGCGCTGAAGCCGCCCTGACGGTGACCTTCCGCTCCGGGGGTACATCCCTGTCCGGGCAAGCAGTCGGGGAGGGGGTTTTGGCGGATGTACGACATCACTTCGACGCCATCGAAATCCTCGATGACGGCTTACGGGTGCGTGTCCAACCGGGGGTGACTGTCGACCGTCTCAATGCCCATCTCGCACCCTACGGCCGCCGGATCGGCCCAGACCCAGCCAGCTCCCGGGCGTGTACGGTCGGCGGGGTGATCGCCAACAACTCCTCGGGCATGGCCTGCGGCACCCACGAGAACTCCTACCAAACCCTAGAGTCGGTCCAAGTCGTCCTGGCATCCGGAACGGTGATCGACACCGGCGCCCCGGATGCCAACGAGCGCCTAGCCGCCTTGGAACCGGATCTCTATAAGGGCCTAATTGCCTTGTGGACGAGGATTCGGGGAAACCTCGATTCGGTCGCCCGGATCAAGCAGCAGTTCGCGATGAAGAACACCATGGGTTATGGCCTGAATGCCTTCCTCGACTATTCGACCCCGGCCGATATCCTCGCTCACCTGTTAGTGGGCAGCGAGGGGACCCTCGGTTTCGTCGCTTCGGCGGTCTTCAGGACGGTGCCAGTGCGGGCTTGGGTCCAAACCGGTTTGCTGGTCTTCGATGATCTTCAGCGTGCCAACGCCGCCTTGCCCGGCTTGGTCGAAACCGGTGCGGCGACCCTCGAACTGATGGACGCCGCTTCACTTAGGGTCGGTCAGTCCTTAGCCAACTGCCCGCCCGATATCGCCGCGATCGAGGCGACAACTCAAGCCGCCTTGCTGATCGAATACCAGACCACCAGCGCCGAGGAACTAGCGGAGTTGGTCGCCCGCGCTCAGCCAACCTTGGCCGATCTCGGCGTGCCAGTGGCCCTCAGTGCCGACCCGGCGACCCGGGACCAACTCTGGGTCTTGCGCAAGGGCCTTTATACGGCGGTGGCTTCGGCGCGGCGGATCGGCACGACCGCCCTACTCGAGGATGTCGTCGTCCCGGTGGCTGCCCTTGGAGACACCTGCCTAGAGCTAACCAAGCTCTTTGACCAGTTCGCTTATCCCGATTCGGTGATCTTTGGCCATGCCAAGGACGGGAATATCCACTTCATGATCACCGACCGTTTCGAGCGTGAACTAGATCGCTATGCCCGGTTCACCGAAGCGATGGTTGAGCTGGTTTTGGGCCAGCAGGGCTCCCTCAAGGCCGAACATGGTACGGGTCGGATCATGGCGCCTTTCGTCCGCCGTCAGTATGGCGACGAGCTCTATGAGGTGATGTGCGAGGTCAAACGACTGTTCGACCCCTGGCAGGTGCTCAATGCTGGGGTGGTTATCAGCGATGACCCGACTGCTCATCTAAAGCATATTAAGGTGCCAATGCCGGTCGATCCGCTAGTTGATGCCTGCGTCGAGTGTGGTTACTGCGAACCGGTCTGCCCGGCGCGGACCCTCACCCTCACCCCCCGCCAGCGCATCACCGCCCAACGTGAGATCGTCCAGGCCTTAGCCGAGTCGGACACCGCTCGGGCCAAGGAGCTTCAGGCGAGTTACCTCTACGAGGGGATCCAGACCTGCGCTGCCGACGGGATGTGCGCTACTGCCTGTCCGGTTAATATCAACACCGGGGTCTTCATCAAGAAGTTGCGGGCTGAGCAGGTCTCCTCGCGGCTAGGCAAAGGCTGGGCGAGTGCGGCCCGGCATTGGGCTGGTGCCACCCATCTAGCGAGTTTTGCCTTGTCAACCGGGCGTGCTTTCCGGGGGGCTGCCCCGGTGATTACGGCGGTCAATCAGGTCGGTCGGCGGATGATGGGTGAGGATCTACTGCCGCTCTGGTCGCGCGATCTGCCGCGCGGCGGACGGGCGAGGCGGCGCCCCGCGCCTAGTCGCCCGCCGGTGGCGGTCTACCTGCCCGCTTGCGTCAACGCGATGTTTGGCCCGGAACCGAAAGGTACGGGGGTTCAGCGCGCCTTCGAGTCCCTCTGCGCTCGGGTCGGGCTCACCCTGGTCGTACCCGGTGAAATCGATGCACTGTGCTGTGGCACGCCCTGGACCTCCAAGGGCTTAACCACCGGCACCCAAGCGATGGCGGATCAGGTGATTCCAGCGGTGCGCGCCGCCAGTGACCAGGGTCGCCTGCCGATAATCTGCGACGCTTCGAGTTGTACGGAAGGGTTCCAGCGGATCCTCGCCGCCGAAACTGACCTAACGGTGGTAGACGCCGTCCAGTTCGTCGCCGAGCAAGTCCTTCCCCACCTCGGACCCCTACCAAAACTAGCCTCGATCACCCTCCACCCGACCTGCTCCTCCACCGCCCTCGGTCTTAACCCCCACCTCGTGACCATCGCCACCGCGATCGCCGAACAGGTCCACACCCCCGTCGATGCCGGCTGCTGCGCTTTCGCTGGTGACCGGGGCCTGCTCCACCCCGAGCTCACCGCCGCCGCCACCCGTACCGAAGCCACCCAAGTCGCCCAACTTAACTCCCAAGTCCACGCCTCCTGCAACCGAACCTGTGAGATCGGGCTAAGCCGAGCCACCGGCGAACCCTACCGCCACATCCTAGAAATCCTCGCCACCCAAATCGCAAAAGGACCGTAGGAGTCCGAGGAGTCAGCACGCAGAGTCATCTTCAGCCAATGCCGCACCTATTTGCAGGTGTCTGCCGCTATTGGCTGAAGATGTCTGGTTTACGGTAGGGATTTGGGTGATCTTCAGCCATACTCGTCAGTCAGGTTGAAAAAGGCACGGTTTTGGCTGAAGATGTCGGCGCAATCACAGCGTCAGCGGATCAATCGGCAATCTCGGCCTGTTCATCCGCGATCCATGTCAAGGTGTCAAGGATTTCCCGGCGCTGGCGCCGAGTGAAGTGCACCATGTCAAACTCAACGGCTGCTAGTGGCCCCGCATCCGGGTCATCTCGCTGGGCCAGCACCACTGACAAGTCATCAAACGATGATTCCGACCACACCACATCAGCCCAGGCGACCTTCACCTGATCGCCTGGCTGGTCAACCTGAATGCCCCACTGATCAACCGTCACCCTGACCGGTTTTCGAAGCCAGAAGATAAGCAGGCTCGCCACCAAGCCAGCGAAGATAATCGCCGGTGTTACCCAAGCCCCATCCCAAAAGGCAGACCAGTTGGGTGGGCCCCGGAACACGATCGCAAACGCAAAAATGATCACCAAGGAGACATTGATCATGACCATTGTGCGCATGGCTCCGCGTTGTTGGGCTTTCCCGGCCCACTGACCTCCCCTAGTCCCCATTTCACCCATCTGATCCTCCATCCCCAAAAGACAACATCACAACCGCGCATGATGATACTCCCCTTTGCCATACCGACAAATCCGAGGGCCCATCTACCAGTTACCTATGATTTTCGTAGCTGCCAACTACCAAAACCATACCTAACTGGTAAACAGCTAAGGTGCCTAAAGCAGGCTGGAGAGGACTTGGGAGTTGAGGAGGGCGGTGAGCAGGATGATGATCGACAATAGGAGGCCGACGACAACCGTGCAGGGTAGGAGCGGGGACTTCGGGAAGTTGTAGAGGCGGTTGATCCCTAGATAGTTGGCGATCTCGGTGTGGACGAAATAAGCCAGGGCGAGGAAGGTGCCGATCAGGATGTATAGCCAAGCGCCGAAGCTGCCTGGGATGAAGGAGATCAAAGCGAAGGCGGCTAGCGGTAGAACCCAAAAGACCTGGATCGCGCTCTGGGTGACCATCACATCGGAGAAGGTGGTGGACGAACCGCGCATCCGCAAGATCACGTGGGAGACGCCCATGCGGGCGGCTAGGTAACCAGCGGCGAGAACGAGGTTGAGCGCGAGGAGAGCGAAGAACGGGCCCACCGGCATCGCACTACCGACACCGAAGACTCGCGCTAGGTCGGAGAGGAGGGCGGTAGTGGCCTTTACCCACAACTGGGTGGTGAGAATGGCGATGAACAAGGCGTTGACGACCGGGGTGAGATACAACAGGAGCGCGGGGGTGCCGCCAACCTGCCGGATGGCGCCCGCCTGGTCGATGGCTTCGACCGGTTTGCCGTGCCAGAAGGCGCCCAAGATCGTGACCAGGGGGGCAAAAGGTGAGGGGCCTTTCGGCTTCTTGGGCGCTTGCTGTTGCTGGGCCCATGCCCACTGGGCGGCTTGGGCAGAATCCCAATTGGGGACCTCCGGCGCCGAAACATACGGATTGGCAGGGTCGTACGACGGGGCTGGCGCGCCCAAGGGGAGCGGTGGTGCCACGGGGACTGACGGCAACGGCGCTGCCATCGCAACCGGCGGCGGCGGAGGCGGGGGCGGGGGTGCCAGCGGAGCCGGTGGCGGCGGCGGCGGAGCCGATGGTGGATCCGTCGGCTGGGTGAAGTCGTTCCCGTTATCGTAGCTGTCTGTCATTTTGTCCCCTAGACGTTTGAGCTTATCTTCCCCGAGTCTACTGAGCCGGTTCCAAAAGTGGAAGTAAGGGCTAAAATGCCCAGGCGCGAGTTGGCTTCAAAGCTCAACTCGCGCCTGGGTAATTACCTAGTGGCAAAGACTAGTAGCCGCGTGATGCGTCGACGATCCCGGCTCCCGCTAGCGCCTCAAGATAGTCGGCAACGGTCATCGGCTTGGAGAACATCGGGTAGTCAAACTTCTGAGCATTGTCATGCTCTTCTAGGGAGGTCGCCGCCACCCCGTCAGTCAAGGTGATCACCTCGTACCCCCGCTCATAAGCGCTACGCATCGTTGACTCGACGCAGCAGTTGGTCAGGAACCCCGCCAAGACGATGGTCTGAATCCCCTTGCTACGCAGGATGAAATCAAGGTTGGTCGACGCGAAGGCGTCGAGTCCGCGCTTACCTTCGAGCACGATCTCGTCGGCCTTTGGGGTTAGGCAGTCCACGATCTCTACCCCCCAGGTTCCCTTGACGAAAGAGGTCGAGCCGACGACACCGGCCAGGATGCCGTACGGTTCGCCGGTGATCTCAAAATAGCCCGGTTGGAAGCTGATTGGGGAGTGGATGACGGTCACACCAGCGGCGCGGGAAGCGCTCCTGGCTTCGACGATTTTCGCGAGCATGCCAGTGGCTTCCATTACCGGCGCGACGGCGTCATGGAGGGTGCCGCCTTCGGTAGTAAAGTCATTTTGGAACTCGATCAGGACGAGGGCGGTCGTTGCGGGGTTCATGGGGTCTCCTTCCATCCGCGGGCACGATTGTCGATCCCATACTATTAGGTTCACGCTCAAATTAGGATGGATTCGCCTTAACGGTTGGCGAGATTTTGCCTTAGCGTTGGGCAAGTTAGATACATGTCCGCTAGTCTCTGTCTATGCCCGATTTTCGATCTTTCCGTGCACTAAGGTACGAGGCGTCGACCGACCTCAAGGAGGTGCTGGCGCCACCGTACGATGTGCTATCGGAAAGTGACGTCAAACGCCTACACCGACGCGACCCCCATAACATCTGCCGGGTTGACATGCCCGCCGGTCATGATTACGACGAGGCCGCCGAGCTGCTGTGGAGTTGGGTGAAGTCTGGTGACATGGTTTTGGACGCTGAAGACGCCTTGACGATCTATCGTCTGCGCTTCACTGATGCGACTGGTGAGGCCCGGGAGATTACCGGGGTTTTGGGAGCCCTAGAGGTGGTGAACCCCCAGGCCGACCTCGGCGACCATATTTCGGCGGATACCCCGGGCGTCTTACCCCATGAGCGGGTGACCCCAAAGGCTTCAACTGACCGCTTGGAGTTGACCCGAGCGACAAAAACTAATCTCTCGCCGGTCTGGGGGCTGTCACTGGCTAACGGGTTGACTGCAGCCCTAGCCGCTGAAGGGGAGCGACTCGGCGCCGTGGAGTTTGAAGGAGTCGTCCACCAGGTCGAAAGGATCACTGATCCAACTCGGATTGAGGCGATCCGCGCGATCATCGCCGATGATGACGTCTTGATCGCCGACGGGCACCACCGCTATGGGGTAGCCCAGATCTATCGTGACGAGGTCCGTCAAGCGACGGGACGCACCGACACTGACGCCGAATATACCCTAGCTTTTGTTAATGAACTGGTTGAAGACCAGCTCTCCATCGAGGCGATCCATCGCCTCTACTCCGACATATCCGCCGATGACCTGCGTGAACGCTTGGGCGGTTTCTTCACCTTCGCCCCCGTGGAAGAACTATCCTCGGCCACGCTAGCTGAGATGGTTGACCTAGAGCGCTTGGTGCTCGTCTGGCCGGACGGCGAAGCCGAGTGGCTAATCCCCATCCCAGGTGCCTTCGAGGCCTTACGTGAACTAGATGGCGTCTGGTTGGAGACCGCCCTCGACGGCCTAGAGGTCGATGTGGAGTATCAACACGGTCTCGAAGCCGTCCAAGAATGCTTGGAGGATGGTGACTACACCGCCGCCGTCCTAATCCGGCC
>JAIRKB010000248.1 GCA_031260385.1 Propionibacteriaceae bacterium
CTCACCCGGACAAGGGATTACATCAAAGAGCAATACCGCCCTCAAGCCCTCTACAAGCTGCTTTACGGCAAACACCCCACAGTCGCCGCTGGCATCCTGGCCCGCGCCAAGGCCTACAACGACACCCGCGAGGAACTACTCGAACTGGAACGGGCCGGACAAGCCTTATTAGTCTTCCCCGATCAGATTACGATCGAAAACCGGACTTCCAATGTCGCCCAGCTTCAAGCAGCGTACGATGATGGGCTCGCCCAATCGGCGCGCGAACTACCACGCTGGAAAGAATTCCTCGGCTTGTAGCCTTGCCGGTGAGGCAATCAGCGCCCGCGCAGGGCGGAACGCGCCCCCTTCATCGTTGGCATCGGACCCTTGGGGATCGGAATCTTCGGTCGCGCCGCGTCGAGAGCCTTCAGCCTGGCCATCACCTCATTGATCTGACGACCCTTAATAACCTTCGGCAGCCGCTTAATATGCTTGTCAAGCTTCTGGAGGGGGACCTGGTTGTGAGCCTCGCCCATGACAATGGTGGTCACCGGGACAGAGTATTTAATCGCCTCGTGACGCTTGGTCTCGGTGGCGAGCAGTTCGCGAACCCGGCCCGCTTGGCCATCGCCGACTAGGACGATACCGGCCGGACCAACCACCCGATGAACGACGTTCTGATAGCGGTCGTAAGCGATGACCGGGTCCTTGATCCAGGCCTTGCCCAGAAAGGTGAGCCCAATCTCGCCAGAGCCAGCTTGACCTTCGAAGCGCTTAAAGGTCGCCACCCTTAACCGCCAAAGGAGGATGAACATCACGGCGACCAGCCCGCACATCACGCCCGAGACGGCATACATCCAGACCCCGAAGATAATCGCTAGGACCACACCAATGACTGTCAGCGCCACGAAAGACGCGATAATCATCGGCAGGGCCGCCTTATCGTACTCCACGGTCGTCTTGAAAGCTACGCCGAACTGGCGCATCCGACCCCAGTCTTTAGGGTCTTCTGAACTCTTTCGACGTTGCTTCTCAGCCTTGACGGCAGCCTTTTGATCAGCCGCGAGCTGTTTAGCCCGTTCGCTTGCCATGTATTTAGTCCTCTTCTGCGAAGTCGCCTAGTTCCAGACGGGTCTTAATGGTCTGCAGGAAGCGCGCGGCTTCACCGGAGTCAACGAGGCGGTGGTCGTAACTCAAGGAGAGATAGACCATGTTCCGAACCACGATCACCTCGCCGAGTTGGGGGTCGTCAACGACGATTGGGCGCCGCGTCACCGCGCCCATCCCGAGGATGCCGACCTGGGGCTGGCTAATGATCGGGGTGTCGAAGAGGGTGCCAGACTCACCATAGTTGGTGATAGTGAAAGTCCCGCCCATCAACTCGTCCGGGCTGAAGGCCGTCCGCGGGCGCGTCGTAATATCGGCGATCTTGGTCGCTAGCTCGGTGACCGACAAGGCGTAGGCATCCTTGATCACGGGCACCAGTTGGCCGCGTGGGGTATCAATCGTGATCCCAAGGTTCTCGGACGCTGGGTAGGTGATCTCCTCGGCGTCGGCGTCGATGGTGGCGTTGACGCGCGGGAACTCATGCAGGGCTTCCACAGTCGCCTTGGCAATGAAAGGAAGATAGCTCAGCGTCGGGCTGGCCTGGGGGTCGAAGACACCCTTCAGACGATCGCGCTCCTTGGCGATTCGGGTCAGGTCGACCTCGACCGTCGCTGTCAACTGAGCCGATTCCAGGAGAGACTCGACGGTTTGGCGCGCGATCGTGGCCTGGAGTCGCGACATCTTCTCGGTTTTGCCGCGCGGTACGGGGGTGGTTGGGTCGGCTTTGCGAGGTACGGGCGCCAGCTTGGGGGCCGGCGCCACCACCACGGGAGGCACTGGAGGCAATGGAGCGACGATGACAACCGGCTCGACGACCACCGGCTCTGGGGTGGCGACGATCGGCGGTAGGGAAACAATTGGTTCGGGGGCGACCACCAGAGGCGCAGGAGCGACCTTAACCGGCTCAGGAGCGGGCACCGCCACCTCCGGCAGGATGACCAAGTCGGGAGCAGCCAAGGACTCCGAAACCTCCACTGGCTCCGGGATAACGCGGGGCTCAGGAGCGTACAACTCGGCAGGGTCGATCACCGGATCAGGGCTAGGCGTGGGAGCCGTAGCCGCGTAACCCCAAGCGGGCGCGGAGTTAACACGTGGGCTGCGCGGTTCCACGGGGGTAGCTGGCGGGGTTCGTTTCGGTGGAACATGGCGGACCCGCGGAGTGGGGGTCGAAGTCACCAGCGGCACTTCCGGAATCGCCGGGACGATGGGAGTGGTCGAGATGGGGGCCGGGGCCGCCTTCGGTTCCGAGGAGCGTCGCGGCTGAGCCGCGGCCTTGGTTAGGACATCCTGTTTCCGAACGCGCCCGCCCACACCGGAGCCTTCGATGAGCGCGAGGTCCACCCCAGCTTCTTCAGCGAGCTTGCGGACCAGTGGTGTGACGTAAGGGGCCGCTTCGATATCCCCAGCGATCTGGGCTGGTGCCAGTTCGGGCACAAACGGCGAGGGGATGATCCCCAAACCGGTTGGATCCTTGAGGGGCTTTTTCTCCTCAACTTTCTCCTCAACGGGAGCATCTCCGATGATCGCCAAGACTGTGCCGACGGTCGCAGATTCGTCTTCCTGAACGCGAATTTCGAGCAAAACCCCAGCTATTGGAGACGGAATCTCGGTGTCGACCTTATCGCTGCTGATCTCGACCAGCGGCTCGTTAAGTGTCACCGTGTCACCGACCCGTTTGAGCCAACGCGACACCGTCCCATCCGACCCAGACTCCCCGAGCCTGGGTAGGGTCACTTCATGGGCCATCGGACTCTCCTAACACTCCGACATAAGCCTACCCTGAGATTGCGGTTTGGCTTCTCCCTGAACAGAAATAATACAGGGACGAAGGCTGAGAGCCTAACAAATTCATTTGTTTGGCCGAAGCCAAGGAACCTGTTGACACGCAGTGGAACACCGTTACTCACTGTGCGGCGTACACTCAAAGGATAATCTAGAGCTATGAAGCAGCCTTTCGATCCTAACCAATGGGATCTTGTCGATGAGTTTGGGTTCACAGACATCACTTATCACCTAGCCAAGACCGTCCCGGCAGTGCGAATTGCCTTCAACCGGCCCGAGGTGAGAAATGCCTTCCGCCCCCACACGGTTGACGAGCTCTATCAGGCCTTTGAGCATGCCCGTACCTCCGCCAATATTGCTTGTATCTTGCTAACCGGCAACGGGCCGAGCCCGAAAGATGGCGGTTGGGCTTTCTGCTCCGGGGGCGACCAGCGGGTGCGCGGTGCCGAGGGATATCAGTACGATCAGGGAGCCACTCCTGGGGCGGGCCCGAGCCCGACCAGCCTCGGCCGTCTGCACATCCTCGAGGTCCAGCGCCAAATCCGCTTCATGCCTAAACCGGTGATTGCCCTAGTCAACGGCTGGGCGGCCGGGGGTGGACATAGTCTTCATGTCGTCTGCGACCTGACGATCGCCTCCCAAGAACACGCCCAGTTCAAGCAGGTGGACGCCGATGTCGGCTCCTTCGACGCCGGGTTCGGCTCGGCTTACCTGGCTCGTCAGGTCGGCCAAAAGGTGGCGCGCGAGATCTTCTTCCTCGGCGAGACCTACGATGCTCAGCGAGCCTACGAAATGGGCACAGTCAACGCCGTCGTGCCCCACGACGAACTGGAGACCGTCGGCCTTCAGTGGGCTAGTCTGATCGCCCAGAAGTCCCCCACCGCCATTCGGATGCTCAAATATGCCTTCAACGCCATCGACGACGGCCTAATCGGCCAGCAGATCTTCGCCGGCGAAACCACCCGCTTGGCCTACATGGCCCCCGAAGCCAAAGAAGGCCGCGACGCCTTCCTAGAAAAACGCCCCCCCAACTGGTCCGCGTTCCCCTACTACTACTAACCCACCCCCTCACCCC
>JAIRKB010000249.1 GCA_031260385.1 Propionibacteriaceae bacterium
GGTGACCGGCTTAGACGTCGGCTTATTGGCTTTCCGCCAGCCGGGGGCCAGCACATCGCCGCTGTAACGAGCACTCATATCCCCCCCAAAGCGCGCTCGACCCCGTCGGCATGGTCCCCCAGATCGGGGAGCCGGGTCACGATCTCCCAAGCCAGATGGACCATCGCCGGAACCTCACGACGGCTATAGCGGCCCCAGTTTTCGCTGACCGCCTTAACTGTGTAATCGCCGACCCCCACCGCGTCAAGCCCGAGCATCCGACAGGTCGCCACCGCCCGCGGGATATGGTAGCCCTGCGTCACAAGGATCGCAGAGTCCACCCCGAAGACCTGCTTCGCCCGAGCACAGGTCAGGTAAGTATCGTCCCCACCATTATCTTTGACGATCCGATCGGCGGGCACACCGTAGTTAATCAGCCAGCGCTTCATCGCTCCCGGTTCGTCATAGCCAGGACGCTGCCCGCCAGAGACCAGGATCACCTTGACCTTGCCCGCCTCGAACAACTTAACCGCCGTCAGCAAACGAGTGGAAAGGTAGGGCCCCGGTTTGCCGTCATAGAGCCCGGCGCCGAAGACTATCGCTATGTCGTGGGCCGCCACCGCCTCAACAGTATCGCTGCGTCCCGTACTCACAATCCAGACCATCACAAAGGGGCTGACTAGGGCCAACACCGCGAGGATCACGCCAAACCGACAGATCCGGCGGCGCCAACGCTTGGGGCGCGGCTCTTTATCCTGGCGCGCAGGCGACTTCGATGGGCCCATATTCCCGACCCTATCAGCTACCGAGGGCGTCGGTAACGCCAGACTCGGGCTCCCCCATGATCGGCTGACGCTGGATCAGCAGGTCGATCGCCATCTTCACGATCGCCGGGATTTCGCGCGCCACGTAGATGTACCAACGCAGGCGACCCCAGTCCTTGACCGTCGAATCCCCCACCCCGACGGCGTCTAATCCAATCAGGCGGCAAGTCGCCACGGCCCGCGGCAGGTGATAACTCTGTGAAACCAGGATCGCCGACTCAACCCCAAAGATCTGCTTGGCCCGCAGACAGGTCGCGTAGGTATCCGAGCCTGCGAAGTCCTGGACGATCTTGGCTTCCGGCACGCCGCGCTCGATCAACCACTGTTTCATCGCCCCCGGCTCATTGTGCCCCTCCCAGAGGTAGTCGCCGGAAACCAGAATCACCCGAACCTTGCCAGCCTCGAACAGCTCTAGGGCGACCCGCAAACGCGCCGCCAGGTAAGCGCTCGGCCCGTCCCCCCACAGCCCGGCGCCGTAAACGATCACCACATCGTGAGGCTCGACCTCCTCGATGGTGGGGAGGCGATTGAGGCTAGCCACCCCGACCACGGCAAAGGGGATGAGGCCAATTATCAGCCCAATAACAATCACCCGGCGTAGGGTTCGACTAAGCCAACTCCGCGCTGACTTGGTCGGAGAGTCTGAGTTTTTGGTTTTGGATCGCTTCGTCCCCACCCCTTCACCATAGCATGGCCTGGTCTGGATGGCTGGTTGCCCCTACCGATCGAGGATCTCCCGCGCCAGCCCGTCGGCGATCAGGCGCCCTGGCTCGGTCGGCACGAGATGGGAGGCTTCGACGGTCAAGAAGCCCGCCTCCAGGAAGTGGGCGGCCCGGGCCTGCTCGGTGACACTCAGGTGATCGAGGTTCAGCCCCTCCGCCAAACGCAAGCCGAGCATGACCACTTCGGTGTGGGTTTCGTAGGCGTTCAACTCCTCTAGATCCTCGCGCGGTGAGCCGGTGGTGGTGAGCTTTTCGATATAAGTACGGGGGTGGCGATAGTTCCACCAGCGCGTCGCCTGGGGACGACGCTCCTTGCCGGGGGTCCGGCGTCGGGGGTTTGGGGGTGGCGGTGGCTCACCGGTCAGCGAGCCCCTCAGGTGGGAGTGGGCCCCCGCCCCGAGCCCCCACCAGTCGCCGGACCGCCAATAGACCAGATTATGTTGACACTCGTAGCCGGGTTTCGCCCAGTTGCTCACCTCGTACCACCGCAACCCAGCATCGGAAAAACGCTCGTTGGCAAGGAGGTACATCTCGGCAAGCTCGTCATCCTCAAGTTCGACGAGCTCCTCATTGGCGATGCGCCGACCGAGCGGGGTGGCATCCTCGACGATCAGGGAGTAAGCCGAGATATGCTCCGGTTCGAGCACGAGGGCGGCACTAATCGTCCGCTCCCAATCCTCGCGCGACTCTCCGGGCGTACCGTACATCAAATCAAGGGACAGATTCTCGAACCCGGCCTGGCGTGCCCACTGGACCGCTTGGTCGACCCGGCCGGGAAGGTGCGCCCGATCGAGGGTCGCCAGGACGTGCGGCACGGCCGACTGCATCCCCAGCGACAGCCGGTTCACCCCGGCCTTACGCAACTGCTCAAGCTGGGGCAAGCTGAGGGTCTCCGGGTTGGCTTCCGTGGTGATCTCGGCGGCCCCATCAATCGTGAAGTGGGCCCGAACCGCCTGGAGGAGCCGAGCGTAATCGCCGGGCGAGAGTAGGGTTGGCGTGCCGCCCCCAAAATAGATCGTCGTCACCCGCCGCCAGCCGAGGGTCCGCGCCGCGAGGTCAAGCTCTAGTTCCAGGGCTTGGAGGTAAGGCGGGGCCAACACCGGGTCATGGAGATAGGTGTTGAAATCGCAGTAGCCACAGCGCGCCAGACACCACGGTACATGAATGTACAGTGACAACTCGCCCGCACCATTGACCATTTCCATCCCTCACAACAAGTCACTACAACCAGAAAGGCACACCGATATTGTAAGCGCCACCCTCCCACCCAAGTCCCCCAACCCGCCCAACACCCCAATATCAGCTATCCGCAACCCAGGCGATCCAAAGGGTTCATCGGCTCCCCTATGCTTGTTGTATGCGGATTGATACTTGGCTGTGGGTCGTACGGTTCTTCAAGAGCCGCTCCCAGGCGACGGCGGCTTGCCGGGCGGGCAAGGTTCGCCTAAATGGTACGATCGCCAAGGCCTCGTCGCTAGTGAAGGTCGACGATCGAATCACCTGGCGCGACCCCCTGCGCCCGCGCGAGGTCGTAGTCGTCGCCCTGCTCCCCCGCCGGGTTGGCGCCCCCCAAGCCGCCGAGGCCTATCTCGACCACTCACCCCCGATCCCACCCAAAACCGAGCAGGGAGCCGTGCCCCAACGCGACCGCGGCTCCGGCCGTCCCGAAAAGAAGGACCGTCGCGAAACCGATCGCCTCCGTGGCTACGAAAAGTAGCCCCGATCCTCAGGCGCCTAGGTAACGTAAGACGGCGAGGACGCGGCGGTTGTCGGCGGCGTCGAGGCCCAGATCGAGTTTGGCGAAGATGGCGGCGACGTGTTTTTCGATGGCACCAGCACTCAGACAGAGGGTATCTCCGATGGCGGCGTTGGAGCGGCCCTCGGCCATTAGGGCGAGGACCTCGGCCTCGCGCGGTGTGAGGCGGGCCAACCCTGCATCACTGGGTTTCGCGGCAGAGACTAGCTGGCTGACCACCTCAGGGTCGAGTACGGTTTGCCCGGCGGCGACCCGGGTGAGGGCATCCACGAACTCGCCAACATCGGCGACGCGATCCTTCAATAGATAACCCACCCCCCGAGCTCCGCCTTCAAGCAACCGAGAGGCGTAAGTGGTCTCGACGTACTGCGAGAAAACCAGGACAGGCAGATCAGGGTACCGCTCGCGCAAGGCAATGGCCGCCCGCAAGCCCTCATCAGCGAAACCAGGGGGCATCCGAATATCAGCCACAATGACATCCGGCAGAACACCGGTTTCGGCGCGAGCCGTAATCTCGCTGATCAACTCGTCAGCATCCCCCACCCCAACCACCTCATGCCCGCGCCGCGTGAGCAGCGCCACCAACCCGTCCCGCAGAATCACCGAATCCTCCGCAACAACAATGGTCAAGGCTGGCATAGTCATTCACTCATCGAACCGCGCCCAACCACCGATGTCAACCCCGCCACCCGCCCGCACTCACGACACGCCGTCTGACTAGGTGAGACATCAGGACCGTCCCCATGGGTCGGGACCGTCCCCATGGGTCGCCGATGTCAACCATGGGTCAGTCCCCATGGGTCACACTTTCCCGCGAGTGGATAGTTGCGGGACATTTCGGGGCTCCCGAACGTACCACAACCCGGCATTCGGCGAATCGGGGTAGAGACTGTCGGTTTGGGGGGTTTTCCCTACTGGGGTTCACCGGGGAGCCCTATTACGTTAGTTAGGCGGACGTGGGAGAGTGGGTCTATGAACACGAACTTGAGCTTGGAGGGTTCTGGGACACCGGAACCTAGTGGCTATCCAACCGAAAACCCGGGAGGGTGGTCGGGGCTGGTCGAGCCGCTGAAAGGACGGAGTCTGCCCTGGTCAAAGACCGTCTGGCGGGAGTATGGATATCTCAGTTTGCAGTTTTTGCTGTGTCCGTTCGCTTTTGCTTATGCGATTTTTGTTCC
Organism: Propionibacteriaceae bacterium; assembly: GCA_031260385.1. GTDB lineage: Bacteria > Actinomycetota > Actinomycetes > Propionibacteriales > Propionibacteriaceae > WQYJ01. The sequence goes on from JAIRKB010000249.1 coordinate 4,460, forward strand.
TTCTTTTGCTTCGGGGATGCTCGTTACGGTGGTTGGGCTCTTTGCGGTGGGAGGGCTGGTGCTGGGCGCCCGGGGTTGGGGAGCGATGTATCGAGGGTTTGATCGGGGGCTGTTGGGGTCTCGGGTGGTTGATCCACCGCCGTTCGTACGACCGCGGGGGTTTTGGCGGTCGCTAGTGGCAATGGTGTTTGATGGGGCGGGGTGGCGTGCTCTGCTCTATATGCTGGTGAGTTTCCCGTTAGCGTTGGTGGCGTGGATTTTCTCGACGACCTGGCTGGCGGTGGGGCTAGGGGGGTTGACCTACTGGTTCTGGTATCGCTTCTTGCCCTTGCAGATCATGACTGACGGGACTGCGCATCGGGGGTGGTCGTTTGTGCTAGCGGACTGGTATTGGTTCGCAGACACACCCTGGCGCATCTTCCTGGTAGCGCTGCTAGGGGTGGCCTTTTGGGCGATGTGGGCACCAATGACACGAGGGTTCGCGCGACTGTTCAGGGCCCTAGGCGCCGCACTACTGGGTCCGACTCTCGGGTCACAAAGGGTCGCAGAGTTACGACGGTCTCGGGCAGGCGTGGTAGAGGATGCCGACACGCGGTTACGCCAGATTGAGCGCGATCTACACGATGGTACGCAAGCTCGCCTAGTCTCCATTGCGATGCAACTAGGGGAGGCCAAAGAGGAGTTGGTCGCCGAGAACCTAGCTCCCGCCCAGCGCCTAGTCGATGCCGCCCATCAGTCAACCAAGGATGCCCTAGTCGAACTACGAGAGATCATCGTCGGCATCCACCCCGGCGTCCTCGAGGCGGGCCTAGGGGTCGCAATCCGAGCCCTCGCCGCACGATCCGCCGTGCCCATAGGCCTCGAGCTAGGCGAAGTCGACACGCCCCCCATCGCCCCCGCGATTAGCTCAATCACCTACTACTCAATCGCGGAACTACTCACCAACATCACCAAACACTCCGGCGCCACCCGCGCCATCCTCACCATCACCCGCCACCCGGACGCGCTCGGGGTCGACTCCCTATGGATCCAAGTCAGCGACAACGGTCACGGCGGTGCAGTGGTCGGTGGTCCCGACGGCCTAGGCACCGGCCTAGCCGGCGTCGCCGAACGCATAGCCTCCGTAGACGGCATCTTCCGACTAACCAGCCCCCGAAGCGGTCCCACCCTAATAGACATCCAACTCCCCACCCACACCTAGACAATGGATGAACCACAAGGGGCGGCGCCGCCCCGAACCCCATCAAACAATCACTTCTTGGCAGGCTCAGAGTTGGTCAAAGCCGCCACGAACGCCTCTTGGGGGACCTCGACGCGACCGACCATCTTCATCCGCTTCTTGCCCTCTTTTTGCTTCTCAAGCAGCTTCCGCTTCCGGGTGAT
>JAIRKB010000278.1 GCA_031260385.1 Propionibacteriaceae bacterium
GAACCGATTGGTGGTCAGACAGCTCCGCTGCGGTGAACCCCGCTGGTGCACTGACCCACCCGGCCAACTATTCCAAGCGACCGTCCAGCTTCGCGCTCACGCCACCCCACTTCGGGCCCATGTCGACCCCAACGGCGACGAGCTCACCATCAACCTATTGGAGCCCACCTTCGGCATCGCCCCCGGCCAAATGGCCGCTATCTACCGCGGAGCCCAAGTCCTCGGCTCCGCGATTATCAATACAGCAAGTTGATCAGCGGGGCACACTATGCCAATCCGCAGGTCGTCCATTCCCGGACGGCGCTTCGCTTGTCCAGGCTAAATGAGCGGATGTATCCGCGAATGTGCGGCACCGCGGGTGCCGGTACGCGTAAGCTGTTTATTCCCGGACGGCGCTTCGCTTGTCCAGGCTACCGCTCCCCAGGCGCGTGCACCGATAGTGCTATGCCGGGGGACCACGGGGCCACGCAGGGCGTCCCTAGCCCTACCAGATGCGGGGGATGGGTGCCGATACTGTTGGGCGGGGGATACATGAGCCTGCGAATGTACGGCACCTCTGGTGCCAAGTACGAGAAAAAATCGTGTAACGATTTAGGCGCGCACGCGCCGTTTTCGAAGTGAAGTGAGCGCCGCGATGTTCCTCGCTGCGCTCGTCAACAGTTTCCTTGGCCTCGGTAGAACAAGTGAACTTGTTCTACTCTCGCCCTGCGTCACTGTAAGATCCGAAGGATCGCGGCGCGCAACGACCCCCGCACGACAGTATCGGCGCCTATCCCCCCACAAACAGCAAGGGGCGCCGATCATCAACCGACGCCCCAGCCGTAAATTAGTTACGCAGCAGCGATGCGTTCGCGGAGCAACGCCAGTTGATGGCGGAGTTCGTCGGGTTCGCGGTCGCCGAATTGTTCGAAGTATTCTTCGGCCAAGTCGGCTTCGCGGGCCCAGGCTACGGGATCTAGCTCAAACAAGGCGTCCATCTCGGCGTTGGTGATATCGAGACCGTCGATGTTGAGGTCTCCCGGGCAGGGTAGGCGACCGGAGATACCGTCGATGGCGTCAACCTCACCGGCGACTCGACGAACGGCCCATTCGATTGGGCGGCAGTTTTCACCGAAGCCGGGCCACAGCCACTTGCCGTCGGCACTCTTGCGGAACCAGTTGACCTGGAAGATCCGGGGTGCCTTGTCGCCGAGCTTTTCGCCGACCTTGAGCCAGTGTGACCAGTAGTCTGCCATGTTGTAGCCACAGAAGGGCAGCATCGCAAAGGGGTCACGGCGGAGCGCCCCGACGGCACCTTCGGCGGCAGCGGTCTGCTCGGAGGAGACGGTCGCGCCGATGAAGACCCCGTGCTCCCAGTCGTACGACTCAGCAATAAGCGGCACGTTGGTGGAACGGCGACCACCGAAGAGCATCACGTCGACGGGCACCCCAGCGGGATCCTCCCAGTTGGGAGCAATCGATTCCGCCTGATCCGCTCGGACGGTGAAACGGGCGTTCGGGTGAGCGGCGGTCGTTTCCGAGGCGGGCGTCCAATCCTGGCCCTTCCAGTCGATCAGATGATCGGGCGGGGTGTCGGTCATCCCCTCCCACCAGACATCACCATCATCAGTCAAGGCGACATTGGTGAAGATCGTGTCATGGTCGAGGGCGTGGAGCGCGGTCGGGTTGGTCTTCTCAGAGGTGTAGGGGGCTACGCCGAAGAACCCGGATTCGGGGTTGATGGCATAGAGACGACCGTCCGGGCCTTGACGCATCCAAGCGATGTCATCGCCGATGGTTTCGACCTTCCAGCCGGGAATCGTCGGACGCAACATCGCCAGATTGGTCTTGCCACAGGCTGACGGGAAAGCGGCGGTGAGGTGGAAGACCTGCCCCTTCGGGTCGGTCAGCTTGAGGATCAGCATGTGTTCAGCCAGCCAGCCTTCGTCGTGGGCCAAGACCGAAGCGATCCGCAGGGCATAGCATTTCTTACCGAGCAGGGCGTTGCCGCCGTACCCGGAACCGAAAGACCAGATCTCGCGGGTCTCGGGGAAATGGCAGATATATTTCTCGTCATTACACGGCCAGGAGACATCCGGACGCCGGTTGCCAGCCTCGTCAATCAGCGGATAGCCGACCGTATGGACCGCTGGCACCCAGTAAGCGCCGGCCTTGATTGCGTCGAGGGCTTGCGCGCCCATCCGGGTCATGATTCGCATGTTGATCACAACATACGGCGAGTCGGTCAACTCGACCCCGGCCTTGGAAATATTGCCGCCGAAGGGGCCCATCGAGAACGGGATGACGAAGAGGGTTCGCCCGCGCATCGCGCCTTTGAACAGCCCATTCAACCGGGCGCGCATTTCGACTGGTTCCGCCCAGTTATTGGTCGGGCCAGCGTCCTCCTCTAGGGCGGAACAGATATAGGTTCGCGACTCGACTCGCGCCACATCGGACGGCGTTGAACGCGCCAAGAACGATCCCGGGCGTTTGGCGGGATTGAGGGGGATGAAGGTGCCACCAGACACCAACAGCTCATTCATGCGGTCCCGTTCTTCGATGGAACCGTCACACCAGTACACAGAATCGGGCTGCGTTAATTCGGCAACCTCGGTTACCCAATCAAGTAGTTTTTGCGGTATGCCTGCCGGAGCAGTGCCTGCATAATCCATTATTTTCTCCTTGCGTTGTCGCGTCATCACGGGGCACATAACGTCATTGGTACTCTAGCAAACTAGGTATGCCTTCAGTTGTAAAAATAGAAATAGACAATTGCCAATACGGGTGACTCCGACCTCCCGCAACGGCTATAATTGAACATATCCGTGCGTCTACAACCCGATCATTTTCGGACCGCTGGCGTGTCCCGACTTAACGCGACACTAACTCATCAAACGACCTTCTGAGTCTAGGGTTGAGGGCGAACCGGGTCGCGAGGCGAGGACGACGATCCCCTCAATGAACCCCCACAGACCACCAACACCGGCCGTAAAGAACGTCACTAAAAGCTGCGCGACACCCAAGCCGACATTGCCGCGATAGAACTGCCCGACACCGAGGCCACCCAAGAAGATTCCCAGCAAGCCCGCCGCGACCTTCGACTTATTGCCGACAATGAAGTTGCCGTACGGTGTGGCCACCACCTGACCGGGAATCATTGTCGCTGGCACCGGGTAGCTGGCGGTCGGGTAGGCCACGACCGGATAGGCAGTCGGCACCACTGGTTGAACCGGGTTGGGCATCTGGGCGATCGTCGGATCGTAGACCTGATAGGTGGCATCGGGGACCATCCCCCGGGGTGGTTCCGGGGTCGGCGCTGGGGCTGGGGCCATCGCGGGGGTAAAGAATCCGGGATCGCCTGGCATCGGGCCGACATACTGGCTGGCGGCCGGGGTTGGCATATAGCCACCTGAACCGATGTCCAGACCGTCATAACTCGGCACACTTTGAGCGTTCTCCTGCGGGTTTGTCCAGTCCGACATTTCCGTCCCCTTTTCCGTTAAGTCAACCCTACTACCCTGATCTACCGATTCATCGCTGCTACGCGTCATCAGATAAGCGCGCTGGCGGCGTTGACAACTCTCGACAGGCGTCCAGCCTGCCTTCGACGTTGTCGCCTTGCCATCACACCTATCTGAGGCCGCTCGCGACGCGAGCAATCGGTAGATCAGGGTTCCATCGTACCGGAGTCTTTAGCGAGGTGGAAGGAGAGATTGTTTAGTAACGCGGTGATGGGGTTTCCCATACGGTAACTTATATCCAGGAAAGAACCAAAGGAGACCTCCGATGCCGAAACTGCGTTCACACACCACGACCCAGGGTCGGAAGATGGCTGGCGCACGGGCGCTCTGGCGGGCGACCGGTCTGAGCGAAGCCGACCTTGGCAAGCCGATCATCGCCGTTGCTAACTCCTTTACCCAGTTCGTTCCCGGGCATGTCCACCTCGCTGATGTTGGCAACCTGGTCTGTGAGGCGATCGCCGAAGCGGGGGCGGTTGGTCGCCAGTTCAACACCATTGCTATTGACGACGGCATCGCCATGGGCCACTCGGGCATGCTCTACTCCCTGCCCAGTCGCGAGTTGATCGCCGATTCGGTGGAATACATGGTTAACGCCCATCAGGCCGACGCCTTGGTCTGCATCTCGAACTGCGACAAGATCACTCCGGGCATGTTGCTGGCGGCACTGCGCCTGAACCTGCCGACGGCCTTCGTTTCCGGTGGGCCGATGGAATCTGGCCGTACGATCGTACGTCCTGGCGAAGCCGAAGCCCCCCTCGACCTGATTGACGCCATGGTCGCTGCGGTGGACTCCTCGTACACCGATGAGGAGATTGCGCGCATCGAGCAAGCCGCTTGCCCAACCTGCGGCTCCTGCTCGGGGATGTTCACCGCCAACTCGATGAACTGCCTAGTCGAAGCCCTCGGCTTGGCCTTGCCCGGCAATGGTTCCACCCTCGCCACCTCGCCGGCCCGCAAGGACCTCTTCCTCCAGGCCGGGAAGCTGATTGTGGAGCTGTGTGAGCGTTGGTACGACCAGGAGGATGGCTCGATCCTGCCCTTGTCGATCGCGACCCGCCCCGCCTTCCTCAATGCCATGACCATGGATATCGCCATGGGCGGCTCCACCAACACCATCCTTCACCTCCTAGCGGCTGCCGCCGAAGCCGGGGTGGACTTCACCCAAACCGATATTGACGATCTGTCCCGGCGTACGCCTTGCTTGGTCAAGGTCGCCCCCAACTCTCACCGCTACTATCTGGAGGATGTCCATCGCGCTGGCGGCATCCCTGCCATTCTCGGCGAACTGGACCGAGCCAAACTGTTGAGCGGCGATGTCCAGGCGATCCATGCGCCTAGTTTGGCGACCTGGTTGGCGCGTTGGGATATCCGCTCGGGCACGGCAGATCCGGTGGCGACTGAACTCTTCTACGCCGCCCCCGGCCGGGTCCGGACCACCGAGCCCTTCTCGTCTACCGCCCGTTGGGACAGTCTCGACACTGACCCGGTTGACGGCTGTATCCGTGATCTTGCCCACGCTTACACCACCGATGGTGGCCTTGCGATCCTCACCGGCAACCTCGCCCCCGACGGCTGTGTCGTCAAGACCGCTGGTGTTCCGGCCGAGCAATGGACCTTCACCGGCCCCGCCAAGGTCACCGAATCCCAAGAGGAAGCCGTCGCCGCCATTCTCTCCGGACAGATCAAACCCGGCGACGTCGTCGTCGTCCGCTACGAAGGCCCCAAGGGCGGTCCAGGGATGCAGGAAATGCTCTACCCCACCAGTTATTTGAAAGGTACGGGGCTAGGCCCGGTCTGCGCGCTGATCACCGATGGCCGCTTCTCCGGTGGTTCCTCTGGCTTGTGTATCGGCCACATCTCCCCCGAGGCCGCCAACGGCGGCCCGATCGGACTGCTCCAGGATGGCGACCTCATCGAGATCTCCATCCCCGACCGCCGTATCGCCGTCCAACTCACCGCCGAGGAACTAGCCTCTCGCCGCGCCGCCCAAACCACCTGGACCCCCAGAACCCGCCAACGCCCCATCTCCAACGCCCTCAAGGTCTACGCCGAACTCGCCCAATCCGCCAACCTAGGCGCCGCCCGCCGCACCCTTTAGCCGATATCAGGTAAATCGTATACTGGGATAGTCCGAAATCGTATAATGAAATCGTCCCAAATCGTATA
>JAIRKB010000026.1 GCA_031260385.1 Propionibacteriaceae bacterium
CATCAGGATCACTCCCAGGCCAGCCAGGCCCACAGCCGGCCACCAGTCATTCGCCGAGTAGGGGTACGTCCGCTGGATGGCCCCGAAAGGTGACAACCAGGCCGCCGTCTCGGAGCTAACATCACCGTAGGCCCGCAGGAGATAGAACCCCCCCATCAGCCCGAGAGCCAATCCCGTCACCGACCGAGCATTATCCATGACTTGGGCCACAACCACCGTCAGGCCAGCGAAGAAGAGCCCACAGGCCCCGAGCGCCGCCCCGTACACCAGGGAACCCGCCAGATCAACGGACTCAATCCCAAAGGCCGGCATCGAGACCCCGATCAGGATCGCCATGATCACATTGACCGCAATCATCAACACGATCACGGCCATCAGGTTGGCACCGCGCCCAACCGGTAAAGCCCGGATCACTTCACTGCGACCCTCATCCTCATCGGCGCGCGTATGGCGGATCACGATCAGGATATTCATCGCAGCCACCAGCAAGGCCGACCAAACCAACATCATCTGGGTGTAGAAAATGGCGATCGTAAATGGCACATTCGGGAAGATCCCACACATGGCGATCATCGCTGGGTTGGCCATCATCTCGCCCATGACCGCCATCTCGGCGTTCGTACCAATGATCGCGGGCATCGCGGGTACGAACCCGGCACAGAAGCTCACGACGGCCAGGATCCACACTGGCAGCGAGATCCGATCGCGCTTCAGAATATGGGCCAACAGCCTTGGCCATTGCGCAATTGCCGTCATCGCAGACCTACAACCTCATTGGCGACCTCATAATGACTCATAAAGAGCTCTTCGAGGGTCGGCGGGGTTGAGACTAGGCGGGTCGCCCCCTGGCTCGCCAAGAATGCCATCACGGTCGCTGTTTGGGTATTGTCCAGATGGAACTCGGCTTCGCCTTCACCAAGGCTAAGGTCATAGACCCCGTTCAACTCCTTCAATCCCCCCAAATCCCCGCTCGCCTCAACATGGACAAAGTTACGAGTCAGGTGTTGCATCTCCCGCAGGCTGCCGGTGTCAACGATCTTGCCTTGCCGGATGATCGATAGCCGGTCGCAGAGCTGCTCGACCTCGGAGAGGATATGGCTCGACAACAGCACGGTCTTGCCTTGAGCCGCCACCTTGCGTACACAATCCCGGAAAACCATCTCCATTAAGGGATCCAGCCCAGCGGTCGGCTCATCAAGGATGTAGACCTCGGCTTCAGTCGAGAAAGCCGCAATCAGCGCCACCTTCTGGCGGTTCCCCTTGGAGTAGGTCGAGCATTTCTTGGTCGGATCAAAGTCGAAAGCCTCGATCAGTTCCTCCCGGTAGGCCTTGTCTCCCGCCTTCTTCAATCGTACGAAAAGGTCGATGACCTCTCCACCAGTCAAATTAGGCCACAGGTTAACATCCCCGGGCACATAGGAGATCTGGTTGTGGATCGCCACCGCCCCAGACCAGACATCCTTGCCAAAGATCGTCGCTTGCCCGGCATCCGCTTTGAGGATCCCCAGCAGGATCCGAATCGTCGTTGTCTTCCCCGCCCCGTTCGGCCCAATGAAGCCGTAAATCTCTCCGGGATCAATCGCCAAGTCCACCCCATCAAGGGCCTGAACCCGGCCAAACCGCTTAGTGATACCGGTCATCGTAATCGTCGAATCAGTCATGTTGCTCCTAGTCGCCTACATTGACAATAGCCTTTAGGTGGCGGGTTGCCAAGGGGAATCGGCGGCGATCTCGCCTGCCTTTAGTAGTTGGTGCAGAACGGTGTTCACAGGCACCGGGATGCCGAGTTCAGCTCCCATCCGCCGCATCGCCCCGCCAAAGATATCGGTCTCGGTCGCCCGATTAGCCAAGGTATCCTGGGCCATCGAGGTGTACTGCCCTGCCCCCAGGCCATCAAGGATCGCTAGCCAGCGATCAAGATCCTCTTCGGTCAAGTTAATCCCCTGAGCTTGCCCGACCGCGATCACCTCCCGCTGGGCGGCAATCATCAACTCCCTCGCTGGCGAATCCGGCTGCTGCACAATAGCGTACGGGGCGCGCAGGATCGCTGTCACCTGGTTAACCCCAGTGTTGACCATGAACTTCCACCACATCCGCTGGATCATATCGGCCGGGATCTCGTAGGTGATCCCGCACTGGTCGAATAAGGCGGCTAGACCCTGAATCGCCGGTGTGTAGGGTGGCTCGTTATTGGCTAAGCCAAAGGCGATCCGCCCCGGGGAGGCATATTTCACTTGAGAGCCAAAGCGCGTCGCATCAACCCCAAAGGTGATCCCGTATAGGACGTTGGCTTGTGGATAGCGCGCCGCAATCTCATCTTCACTGGTCAACCCATTCAGCAGCGAGATGACCGTCGTGTTCTCGCCAATCTGTGACCCCATCAGATCCAGGGCCTCCGCGAGCCCGTGATACTTCACCCCCACCACCACCAGATCAGCCGGTTCCCCAGCCTGACCAGGATCAATGACCGAAAAATCAAAGTGGCACCCATTAACGACCACCCCGTCCCGTTTTAGGCGCTCCGCTCGCTCCCCAGAGGCGATGACCCCTACCTCCACCCCCGGCGCCCGCGACAATAACGAAGCATAAGTCGCACCCATGGCGCCCAAGCCAACAATCGAAACCCTAACCATCCACCAATCATCCCACGCCCGTGCCGTTTCACGTGACACGAGTACGATTCACAAGTGTGGACCGGGGTGCACCAGGGGACGTTTCTGGTGGTGCAGTCTGCACCACCAGAAACGTCCCCTGGTGCACTTAACCGATGTGGACCAGGGTGCACCTAACCGATGTACACCCGGGAGACTCTATCGGCGACCCCACAGAGGATTTCGTACGAGATGGTGCCGGTCAACGCGCCAAGGTCATCGGCGCCAATCGTCTCGGAACCATCTCGGCCGATCAGGGTTACCTGTTCGCCAACCCCGATTGTCGAATCAGGCCCGAGGTCAACCAACATCTGATCCATGCAAATCGTACCGACCTGAGGATAACGCCGACCCTGCACGAGAACCTCGCCCTGGTTTGACAAGGCGCGGGGATAGCCATCCCCGTAGCCAACAGGCACCGTCGCGACCCGGGTGTCGCGTGGGGCGACCCAGGTTCGTCCGTAGCTGACGGTTTCCCCGGCCCGGATATTCTTGACGAAAGAAACGTGGGTGACTAGGGATAACACTGGGTTAACCTTGATCTTACAATCCGCCGATTGGGGATAGCCATAAGCGAGGATCCCGGGACGGACCAGGTCGAACCAGGCTTCGGGGTGGCGTTCGACCGCTGCCGAGTTGGCAGCGTGCTTGAGCTCGATCTCGCGCCCGAGAATCTGCTCTACTCCCGCTACAGCCTGATTGAACTGGTGGATTTGGCGTTCCGTGAACCCATCTTCGTTTGGATTCTCGGCGACCGCAAAGTGAGTGTAAATCCCCTCTAGATGGAGATAAGCCGCTTGCTCGATCAACTCGGCAAAGCGGGGGGCTAAGCCGGGCGGACAGCCGATCCGGCGCATCCCGGTGTCGATCTTGAGGTGGACTTGGGCCGGGATATCAAGGGTTTCCGCCGCCGCACTCGCTTCCCAGGTGGTGACCGGATCGACCACTGTCAGGGTTAAACCAGCCTCGATCGCCCGGGCCAACTCGTTACTTTGGGTCGGTGAGAGCTTGAGGATCGGCAAACTGACCCCCGCCGCCCGCAAGCGGACCCCTTCGTCGACCGTCGCCACCCCAAACCAATCGACCACGGAGCGTTCCTGTAGGAACAAGGCGAGCGGTGCGGCGAGCGACCCCCCACCAGCCGGGTGCACTAGACCATGACCATAACCATTAGCCTTGATCGGCAACATGATCTTGCGGAACTCAACCTGGGTCCGGATGGCGTCCAAGTTACGCTCCAGCACTGAGAGATCAACCTGTGCGTAGGTTTCGAAACCATCCATAGCTCCCTTTCCTCGACCATTCTAGAACGAAATCTCGAACACGAGTATCGAGTCAAAGATTGAGTCAAAGTAGAATGGTCGAGTGATCGAAAATACCGCCGCTAATTGTTACCGCCACGCTGGTCGCCAGACTCGAATCACCTGTCGGCGCTGCGAGCGACCGATTTGCGGGGAGTGTATGATTCCCGGCGCGGTCGGTTATCAGTGCCCGCGCTGTGTCAAAGCCGACACCCGCGCCACCCGACAGAACCTTGGGCCGTACGGGGGGGTGCGACCGCGCAACCCTCGCTTAACCACGCTGATCCTGATCGCGATCAACGCCGTCGTTTGGGCGGGGATCCAGGTGGCTGGCTTTACTGACTATCAGTCACAGATCATTGTCTTTTTGGGGCTCCAACCAACCGGGAACTGGTGGACTATCATCACCGCGATGTTTACCCACATCGAGCTCTGGCATGTCGCGGTGAACTGTCTCGCGCTCTGGTTCCTCGGCCCAATCCTCGAGACCCTGCTTGGGCGCGGGCGATTCCTCACCACCTACCTAGTCGCTGGGGCGGTCGGCTCGCTATTTGTCGTCTGGTTAACCCCCGTCTATTCACTAACCGTGGGGGCCTCCGGTTGCCTATTTGGCCTGATGGGAGCGCTATTAGTTCTGCTTTGGCATCAAAAAGCTGATCTCCGCCAGCTCCTGATCTGGTTGGGAATCAACGTTGTTATCACGGTGGTGTGGATTGGTTCGATCTCCTGGCAAGGCCATCTCGGCGGCCTAATCGGCGGCCTGACCATCGGCAGCCTCTGGGCCTTTCTCCCCCCCGCCAAGTATCGCCACCTCCAGTGGCTCCTACTCGGCGGACTCAGCTTACTCATCCTAGGCGGCCTAGTCGCCCGCGCCCTGATCTAGGACGGGCCTGATAGCCAAGACTAGACCGCTACCGAGAGCTAGATCGGTGAGTGGGAGACCGGGGGCAACCAGGCCAGCCTCACCATCATCCACCCAGTCACCCAACCAACACGAGCCAGACCACCAATCTTCTCAAACCACCGCAGGGCCGCAGCCCGTCAACAGCTCAATTGTGAAGAGCGGACAAAGGGGACACGCAGCCTGTTGTTCACGCAGCCCGCTGCAGTCATCTAATCATTAACACACCAGGTAGTAACCTTCATTGCTTTGTGCTCTACGAGCATGATTATCCATTCGTTAAACTCCACGAATACCGCTTCTTCTAGCCAACCCTCAGGTGGAACGTCAAGGAAAAACATAGAATAATCTGCTAATCCGGAAATGGTTCTTAGAAAGCCACCAAAATATTCAAGCCAATGGTAAAGAACCACCACTAACAGATCCGGATACAATTCATATCCGCCACCAAGAAAATCCTTGGACAATTCTTCTATGTCAAAAGGTGATAAAATATCGATGCCACTCGCCCCCCGCCAACCGAACAGGTTGGAGGAACCGACATTCTTCAGGAACTCTCTATACTGTTCTGGTAGCAACAGATTGGTGCTCTCTTCAAAGGCCTGCAGATCACTTTCGCTAAATAGTCGAAATCTCGTGAAACCATACTTTTCGTCTAAACCAATGTCGATTAGTTTTCCAGAGCTTTCTGCAATCCACTGATTGATTTGAGCATATGCTTCAAAAATATCCATACTTCCTCTATCTTAAGTCGCTCTTCATAATTAAGAGTGTAGGTGTGGGCAACGGCAGTCTTGTCCTATCATCTCGTGATCGCCATACCCAGTTGAGAATCTGATGGGTCCACCGACTCGGCCGTTAGGTCGCCCCGGAGGGGCGCGCAGCGGTCTTGAGGCTTCAGGTTTTCAACGGACAATTATTGGCGAGATGATGGGGAGCATTCCTGGTTTGGCGTGTCGGTGTGGGGTTTGGGGTCGAGGTCTTTCGATGATGGAGATTCCTACATCTTCCAACGGAAAGACCTCGACATGGCTAACGTTACCTTCACCCAGCCTGACCTTGCTAGTTTTTGTGGTCTAGATGAGCTCGGGTTGATAGTTGAAGGCCAACATGTTGGGGTGAAACGAGCGATCTTGGCTTGCCGGGTTGCGACTGCGGATCGGTGGTGTCATCAGTGCGGGTGCGAGGGAGAACCCAGGGACACTGTGATCTGTCGGCTCGCGCATGAACCATTAGGGTGGAGGCCCACAATCTTGGAGGTCAGGGTTACCCGTTACCGTTGTAGTGAATGCCACCGGGTGTGGCGTCAAGACATGGGGGCAGCGGCTGAGCCACGTTCGAAGATTTCCCGGCGCGGTTTACGCTGGGCATTGGAAGGGATCGTCTGTCAGCATCTAACCGTGGCCAGGGTCGCTGAAGGGCTCGCTGTGTCATGGAATACAGCGAATCAAGCCGTGTTGGATGAGGGTCGTAGGCTGCTGATTTCGGATCCAACCCGGTTCGATAACGTTGAGGTTATCGGTGTTGACGAGCATGTTTGGCGTCACACCCGATGGGGTGACAAGTATGTGACAGTGATCATCGACTTGACACCGGTTAGGAATCACAGCGGCCCAGCTCGCCTGCTCGACATGGTTGAAGGTCGTACGAAACACGCCTTCAAAACCTGGCTGGCAGCCCGTCCCAAGCGTTGGCGAGACCGGATAGAAATCGTTGCGATGGATGGATTCACCGGGTTCAAAACCGCCGCAGTTGAAGAGCTCCCTGATGCTGTCGAAGTGATGGACCCCTTCCATGTTGTGCGCCTAGGCGGGGAAGCTCTAGATATATGCCGGCAACGAGTCCAACAAGAAACCCATGGACACCGTGGTCGATCCGGTGACCCCCTATACACTGCCCGCCGCACCCTCCACACTGGCTCGGACCTGCTAAACGATCGTCAACAACAACGACTGATCCGCCTACTCGCCGACGATAACCATGCCTGTGTCCAAGCCACCAGGGGTATCTATCAGCGAATCATCAACGCCTACAGGCAACCCGACAAACCAACCGGCAGGCGCCTGATGATTGACCTCATTAACTCGATCAGCCGTGGTGTCCCCAAGTCGTTGACCGAAATCAGCTGACTTGGTAGAACTATGAAACGCCGAGCAAATGACATCCTGGCCTACTTCGATTATCCCCACACCTCGAATGGTCCCACCGAAGCAATCAACGGAAGACTAGAACACCTAAGAGGATCCGCCCTCGGCTTCAGAAACCTCACCAACTACATCGCTTATGTTGAATTCAACATAAGCGATGGTATGTAGCTCTCCTGGTTATGTTGACCGGCTGGTCATGTGGTGGTCTGACCAGGTTGGGAATGCTGGACCGGTCAACATAACTGTTTTGGGGTCACCGGTTGGTGAGGAACGCGATGAGAGCGTCGGATGCCTGGTAGCGCGCCGGGGGTCGGTCGTCGATCACGGGCATCCGTTCCATGCTGCGCCGTTTGAGTTCAAGGTCGGCGTGGAGATAAATCTGTGTGGTTTGGATGTTCGTGTGGCCGAGCCACAGCGCGATGCTTGCGGTGTCGATCCCGGCGTGCAGGAGGCTCATCGCGCAGGTGTGCCTCAGCGTGTGCGGGGTGACGTTCTTCTCTGCCAGTGGGGGACACTGTTTGGTTGCGGCTTTGACATGCCGTGTGACGAGTTTCCCAATAGCGGCCCTGGTCAGTTGCGTTCCGGTGCTGGTCGGAAAGAGCGGGTTCGCTGGCGCGGGCGGGAGTTCCTTGATCCAGGCGGCCACGATTGCAGCGGTGTTCTTGCGTAGCGGAATGATGCGTTGCTTGCGTCCTTTGCCGAGGCATTCGAGTTGAGGGTGCGGGCCGATTTGGATGCTGTCGATGCGCAGGCTGGCCAGTTCGGAGACCCGTAGCCCGGTTTGAATGGCAAGGTGCAGAAGCAGCCGGTCACGTTTTCCGATCCAGGTGCTGGTATCGGGGGCGGCAACGAGTGCTTCAGCTTCGGCGTGGGTCAGGAACGACACGAGGGTCTTCTTGGTGCGTTTCGCGGGGATCGCGAGCACTTGGCTGATCGTGGCTATCGCGTCGGGGGCGCGATAGCTGGCATAGGTGAAGAAAGATCGCAGCGCCGCCCGGCGGGTGTTGCGAGTGGCGGCGCTGTTACCTCGTTCGGTCTCCAAGTATTGGAGGAACCCCCCGACCAGATCGGCATCCAGATCGGCCAGGGTCAAAGCTGACGGTGCGATGCCCTTGGCCTTTTGGGTGTATCCCAGCAACAATCGGAACGTGTCGGCATAGGCGGCCTTGGTGTGGACGCTGGCATTCAGGTGCCGATCGAGTTTGTCAGTGAAGAAGCGTTGCAGCAATGGTGCGAGGTCAGTCATGGTCGCCCCCGTCCGATTGAACGCGTTCAGCGAGGGCCACCGCGAGTTCGGGTGTGTTCGACAGATACCAGTAAGTCGCCTCCGGGCCCACGTGCCCAAGCCAAGCTGACAGCACTGGCATCATCTGGTCCACGTCCCCGCCAGCGCGGATGTGTCGAGTCAGCGTGTTCGTCGCGAAGGAGTGACGAAAATCATGCAGCCTGGCGGCTGGCTCGGTCGAACTACCGGCCAGGCCTGCCATCTCGCGGATTTCACGGAACGTGTTCCCTGCGGTCGAGACGGCAATCTTGGTGCCGCGCCCGGCGACAAACACCGCCATTGTCTTCCGTGTCGGAAACGCCTTGTCACGCAGCCGTTGATACCTCCTGATCGCTGTCATTGTCGACTTGTGTAGCGGGACCATACGTGACTTGCCGAATTTGGTGTCGGTGATCCGAGCCCATCCGCTACCGTCATCAGACTCGTCTAGCGTGATGTCGTCGTCTTCGAGATTGCGGGCCTCGCTGATTCGCAGACCCGTGACCGTCAACAGCCCAAGCAGCGTCCGCCACGTGACGGCGCGAACGTGGGGTGTCAGTCGGCCCGCTGCCGCTAACAAAGCGTTGATCTGGGCATCAGTGAAGATCAACGGACGAGCCCGGTGGCTGCCATAGCGACGCCCATCAAGCACGGGAATCTCGGTTCCTGGATCAAACCAGGCAACATGCTCCGCGAACTGTTTGACATAGTTCAGCCGCTCCAGCACGGTGCTTCGAGAGAACTGTGACGCCCACGCGACAGCCAGATCGTGGCTGATCGTGGGCTCGCCCGCCTCTTCCATCCAGGACACGAATCCGTGAAGGGCTTTCGCCGGGGCAGCGAGCTTGAACCCCAATGCCCGCCGGGTCGACAGATAGCCGTCCAACAACACACGCAATTGGCTCATCGGACACCAACCTCGGCAGCGGCAGGCCAGGCGACAACCAGTTGAGTCAGTCTGTTCTTGTCGACCTTGGCATAGATCGCGGTCGTTGCCAGGTTTTGGTGACGCAACAGGCCCTGGACCTCCTTCAGAGTTGCTCCGGAGGCGAGCATGGTCGTCGCAAAAGTGTGCCGCAGCCGATGCGGCCCGAACTGCGTCACCCCCGCCCCAGCGCACACTTGGCGGACAGCACCACAGACGCCGTTCGCGCTCAACGGCTGGACCGGACGGATGAGGGTCCAGAACACCTCATCCCCCTCAACCCTGCCACCGCGTCCGAACAGAACGTAGTTCTCCAACGCCTGGCCGACATCGTCCGGTAACGGGAGCTCGTCGATCCGGTCGCCCTTGCCGTGGACACGCAAACTGCCAGTGCGCCACCCGATATCGCCCAACCGCAGCGCCGCGATCTCGCAGGCCCGTAACCCCAGCCCGGTCAACAACAGCAGAATCGCCCGGTCCCGTAGTCCCTTTGGGGAACGCAGATCGAGACTGTCGAACAGTGCCTCGATCGTGCCCGTCGGCACCGACTCAGGGATTGACGACAACCGCCATGCCGCCGCGTGGGGCACCACCCCGGACAAGTCCTGTCCGGTTAGCCCAGACCGGTGGCAGTAGCGAAGGAACGAACGCAGCATCACCATCTGCTTACCCAGCGTTGACGCCTTCCACCCACGCGTCGCTTCCAAGTTCACCCACTCGGTCACTGTCGCCGCCGTTAACACCCTCAATGAATGCTTCGTTGGGGACGGCAACCACTCCACAAACCCTGCGACACGGGCGGTATACACCGCCGCCGTGCCCTGCTGCGCGGATCGCTCCCGCAACACCCATCTCTCGAACGAATCCAACACGTCTCGCGCATCAGCACGACGCTGTTCACGATGAATTGCCATCTTTTGGCCTCCTTAACCTTCGCCAGGCGCCCCCAATGACCGCCCAGTCAGATCAAGCTAACCCCGTTGCTGGCACACACAGTTATGTTGACCGGTCCAGCATTCCCAACCTGGTCAGACCACCACATGACCAGCCGGTCAACATAACCAGGAGAGCTACATACCATCGCCCGATCACTACTCGAAACCGGCGGATTCAGACCCGTACTACACCCTCAATTGTGAAGAGCCACTAAAGTTGCCTAAGTCAGATGATAGCCAGGCAAGTCCGCTAACAGATCACAACGAGAACAATAAAAATCAACGCGCGCAGGCGCCGAATAGATAGACTGGCACATAGGTCGAGGTCTTCCCGATAGACGGTTTCAGCACCACCTATTCTCGAAGACCCCGACCGTTCAAGCCACCACCATCAAACCCCGGCGTGTCCCCACCCCCACCTCAGTCACCTTGACGCTGGTCACATGATAACCAGGCAAACCCGCTAACAGATCACAACGAACACAATAAAAATCAACGCGCGCAGGCGCCGAATAGATAGACTGGCACACAG
>JAIRKB010000203.1 GCA_031260385.1 Propionibacteriaceae bacterium
ACGGGACAGTTTAATTATGAGCGTGAAGAGCCATCGCGCTCCCAGTCTGATTTGCCCCGCTATCCCCCGATCGCACCCCCACCAAGCTTCCGCCGCGCGCCAATCGTCCTCGATCCCGCCCTAGCGGCGACGATTCGGACGCCACCCAGACTTGATAGTTTTTCCGATGATGCCTTCTTCGATGATCACTATTCCGATGAGGGCTTTCCCGCCCAGTCGTCGGGCAATCCTTATCTAGACGATCACTTCTCGGATGAGCATTTCAGCTCTGATTTATTCGTCACCGCCGATCCGTTCGTCACCAATGACCCGTTCATGACCCAAGGTATGCGCTCCGTCGATCGGACCTACAATCCTCCGGTCCCACCGATCCCGGACTTACCGGCCCCGGCTCCTTTTGCCCCCCTTGATGACACCCCGCCGCCTCGGTTGCTCGCGGATGTCGAGCCCACTCCTCCAG
Source organism: Propionibacteriaceae bacterium (assembly GCA_031260385.1). Classification (GTDB taxonomy): domain Bacteria; phylum Actinomycetota; class Actinomycetes; order Propionibacteriales; family Propionibacteriaceae; genus WQYJ01. The sequence goes on from JAIRKB010000203.1 coordinate 461, forward strand.
CGGTCGAGGAGCCCACACCCCGTCACCTCGCGCCCTGGTTGCGGACGCTCGTCTGGGTCTTGGCGATCGTCGGGCTAGGCTGGGCGGTCACGATGACAGGGTTCGGCTTGGTGATGAATCAGTCCTACTCCGATCGGGTTTTGCCGGGTACGATCCTGGCTGGTCACGATATCTCCGGGGTCACTCGGAGCTATCTGCCGACGCTCCTCGGCAGTCTCTCCTCTGATATCAAGGTCGGCATCACCGCTGGTGGCGAGACCCTGACCGCCACCGGGACGGACCTCGGGATCGCCCTCGACGAGGCGGCGATCACCGCCGTGGTCCTGCCCGACCATCACCCCTTGTTGTGGCCTTTCCGCACGCCCGAGCCCGTCCCACTAGCCGTGACGGTCGATACCTATCAGTTCAACGCCTGGCTCTACGAAAACTTCCCCGACTCCTTCGTCGCCCCGGTGATCGCTGGGGTGAAGTTCAACGCCGAGACCGGCTTGTTCGTCACGACAGCGGCGGCCGATGGTACGGGGGTGGCTGCCCACGAGATCGAAGCGATTATCGCTGGGCTGGCGAACAGCGAGGATCCGGGGGCCTTTACGGTCACCGCCCAACCGCTGAGCATGGGTTATACCACTCAGCTAGCCGAGGCCACCCGCGACTGGCTCAACCAGCGCCTCGGTTTAACCTACGCCCTGACCACCGGTTCGGAGACGATTTACACCCTGTCGAAAGCGGATATCGCTGGCATGGCGACGATCCAGTCCCATCCGGAGACTGGCACGACCGCTAGCTACACCGAGACCGCTATTGCGCAATATCTTGAGCAAGTGATCGCGCCGAAGGTTGATCGCGCCGCCGTTGATGGGGAAACCCTGATCAACTGGAAAGGCGAGACCATCTATGCCAAGCAGGGGGGTACGGACGGTCGTACACTCACTAATCTTGGCGCGCTGGCGACCAGCCTGGCCGCCGCCCTGACCGCCGGCGAAGCCGCCAAACCGGAGGCGACGCTCGCCGTGGCCCCCCATCAAGACAAGACCACCCAGGTCCCGGTGGCCGCACCCCCGCCGGGGGTCGGCAACGAGCACTGGGCCGATGTTAACCTGACCTACCAGACCGTCACCTTGATGGACGGTTCGACGCCGAGCGCGATCTTCATGATTAGCTCCGGGATGCCGGGCCATGAGACCCCGGTCGGCACCTTCCACGTCTACTCGAAAGTTCCCTCGCAGACGATCAGTGGTTGGCAGACCGAGGAGTACGATGGTTATTGGTATGACGACACCCGCTGGGTGCAGTGGTTTAACTCTGACTTCGGGTTCCATACCGCCTACTGGCACGAAGACTTTGGCAAACCGGTCTCGCATGGTTGTATCAACCTGCGCGAACCGGACGCCAAGGCGGTCTACGACTGGTTAGCCAGGGGGGACGCCGTTCACATCCACTATTGAGGGCAGGGTTAATGACGAGACACGTAGTCAGCTCGGTGTTGGGGGGTATCGGGGTGGTCGCTGGGGCCTGCCTCGCCTACGGCGCGTTCATCGAGCGCAATGCCTTCCGACTTGAGAAACACATGTTGCCGATCCTGCCGGCTGGTAGTGCGCCAATCAAGGTTCTGCACCTGTCTGATATCCATCTACTGCCGGGTGATCGGGCGAAGATTGCTTTCATTCGCTCGCTAGGGGAGCTTAAGCCCGATTTCATCGTCAACACTGGCGATAACCTGGCGACCGGGGCCGCTTTGGGGGCCCTGGCGCGCGCCTTCGAACCGCTGGCTGGTGTCCCCGGGGTCTTCGTCTTGGGCTCCAATGACTTCTTCGCGCCCGCCTGGCGCAACCCAGCGCGCTACTTCCTGCCGCGCCGACCGGCCCGGGGCGGGGACCGTCTCCCCACCGGCGAACTCCTCGGTTTTCTGGAGGATTGCGGCTGGACCAACACCGAAGATAAAGAGCTCGGGTTCGATCTTCTCGGGACCAGGATTATCGTACGCGGTTGTGGTGATGCCCACCTTGGCTGGGAGGATTACGAATCGGTGGCCGGTCCGGTGCCCGCTGAGACCGACCTGTTCATCGCCGTCACCCACGCCCCGTACCGCTCGGTTCTCGACCTGATGACCGCCGATGGCGCCGACCTGATCTTCGCCGGCCACACCCACGGCGGCCAAGTCTGTCTCCCCGGTGGCCACGCCCTAACCACCAACTGCGACCTCCCCACCTGCCAAGCCCGCGGACTGAGCCAATGGAACCACGGCGATCGCTGGTCCCACCTCCACGTCTCCGCCGGCCTAGGCACCTCCCCCTACGCCCCCTACCGCTTCGCCTGCCCCCCCGAAGCCACCCTAATCCCCCTCCAAGCCCGCGACTAGCCGAAGCCGTGCTTTGGCACCTGCGGTGCCGGGCATTCCCGAGGCGGGTATCCGGACCGGGCCTGCCCGGACGGCGTGTACCCAGGACCGGGCATTCCCGGACGGCGGGACTCCAGACCGGGCATGCCCGGACGGCGTGTACCCAGGACCGGGCATTCCCGGACGGAGGGTAGCCAGACCCGGCATTCCCGGACGGCGGGAATCCAGACCGGGCATTCCCGGACGGCGCTTCGCTCTGTCCAGGCTACGCGTAAGCGCACGGCACTTGTGCCAAGTACGGCTAA
>JAIRKB010000085.1 GCA_031260385.1 Propionibacteriaceae bacterium
ACACCCAAGTTGCCCGCCTGCTCTCCCTCATCCCCTATATCCAAGACAACCCCGGCATCACCCTCCACGAGGCGGCCCGGGCCTTCCAGGTCAGCGTCGATCAAGTCCGCCAGGACCTCCAAGTGGCAGTGTTCTGCGGCCTGCCCGGCGGTTACCCCGGCGACCTCATCGATGTCGACCTCGACGTCATGGACGACGAAGGACTGATCTACCTCAACAACCCGACCACCCTCGATCGCCCCCTGCGCCTAACCGCCGCCGAATCCGCTAGCCTCCAACTCGCTCTGCTAGCCTTACGCGCCCTAGCCAGCCCCGAAATGACCACCGCCATCGACGCCGTCTTAGCCAAGATCGCCGGCCCCGAACGCCCCGTCGACCTAAAACTCTCCGCCGGCGACGAAACGATCCGCACCACCCTAGCCACCGCCATCACCGCTTGCCACCGCCTCCAACTAACCTACGACGGTCGCGCCCGCGGCGTCACAACCCACCCCACCATCGACCCCGTCAACCTCTACGTCGCCGACGGCGTCGCCTACCTCATCGCCTACTGCCTAGACCGCTCCGACTGGCGCACCTACCGCCTAGACCGCATCTCCACCGCCACCCCCACCGGCGCCACCACAGTCGCCCACCCCAATCCCCCCACCCCCGACACCTGGACCACCACAGTCCTCGCCGAGTCAGCAACAGTCCGCCTAACCGTCCGCGACTCCGCCGCCTGGATCGCCGAATACTACCCAACCACCGCAGTGGACTCCACCCCTAAAGGATTAACCATCGAGCTCCCAGTAGTAGAACCCGCCTGGCTGGTACGCCTCCTACTAGGGCTGGGCGATGAGGTTCTAGATGTCGACCCCCCCTCATACGCCGACCTAGCTAGGGGACTAGCCCGCCAAACATTAGAAGCCTATAGCCAGACCTAGGGACGGGTGCCAAAGGTGTTGGGTGGAGGATACATGAGCTCGCGAATGTACGGCACCTCTGGTGCCCAGTACGAGAAAAAATCGTGCAACGATTTAGGCGCGCGAGCGCCGTTTTCGAAGTGAAGTGAGCGCGGTGGTAGGGTCGTAGACCCGCCGCGCGCAACGACCTCCACCCAACACCTTTGGCACCCGTCCCCCACCCCCATGATATTCAAAAGCTCGACCACCGAACACCCCACCCAATGCTTGTGCAGTGTAGTACCATCAGGCGCGTAAGGTTTTCACCTTTTTCCTATTTGGCGGTGCGCTTGTGAACCTAGAGAATGCAACGATGACTCTGGTCGTCAATCCGACAGCGGGCCGGGGGCGGGCCAAGAAGATCCTACCCAAGGTCCAGAATGAGTTATTGCGCGGCTTACCCGAAGGTAGCCTAAAAGTCCGTGAGGCCACCAGCTACGCCGAAGCGCAAAAGCTCTGTGAGAAAGCCGTCGAAAAGGCCAGCCAAACCAAGGATAACCGCAACTGCCTGGTGGTGATGGGTGGTGACGGCATCATGCACCTCGGCATCAACGCCGCCGGTGGCACCGATGTCCCACTCGGCATGATCCCAGCCGGGACCGGCAACGACCTCTGCCGCAGTATCGGCATCCCCCTAGACCCGGTCGAAGCCGCCCGCGTGATCGTCGAGGGGCGAATCCTGCGGATGGACCTTACCTCGGTGGTTGGCAAGCTCGCGCACGGCGGCACCCACCGTTATGTCGGTACGGTGGTAGCCTCGGGCTATGATGCCCGCGTCGGGATCCGCGGTGGGCAGATGTCTAGCATGTGGGGACCACTGGCTTACGCCGCTGCCGCGATCGCCGAACTGAGACATTTTGAGCCCGTCACCTATCGTGTCCGCGTTGACGGCGGCGAGGAGCGGGTCCTACCGGCGATGTTGCTCGCAATCGCCAATGGGGGGTACTACGGTGGAGGCATGCACATCGCGCCAAAAGCTTCCGTCGCCGACGGTCTGCTGGATGTGACGATTGCTCACCCGGTGTCGAAGTCGACGATGTTGCGCTTACTCCCGAAGATGTTTGGGGGCTCTTTCGTCAACGACCCAGCGGTGGAGACTTTTACCGCCAAGGAGATCATGCTTGATGGGGACAACCTGGTTGGGGTCGCCGATGGTGAGGCCCTTGGGCAACCACCCTTTGGGGTGAAGATCGAGCCGGGCGCGCTAGCTGTTTTCGTACCAAATCGCGATCCGCTGACCAGACGACGAAAGAAGAAGTAGTGACGCTGACCGAGTTTTCCTCCCGGCTCAGCTTCCCCCTTGATGACTATCAGTTGGAAGCCTGTCAGCATTTGGCGGAGGGCTCGGGGGTCTTGGTCGCCGCGCCAACCGGCGCCGGGAAGACGGTGGTTGGCGAGTTCGCAGTCCATTTGGCGGTGAAACACCGCAGCAAGTGTTTTTACACTACGCCGATCAAGGCGCTCTCTAACCAAAAGTTCCATGACTTGGTCGCGGTGTACGGGCCGGACAAGGTCGGCTTGTTAACCGGGGACACCGTGGTCAACTCCGAGGCCGATATCGCCGTGATGACGACTGAGGTCCTGCGCAATATGCTCTACGCCGGTTCCCCAACCCTGCGCGGGCTAGAGTTCGTGGTGATGGACGAGGTCCACTACCTCGCCGATCCTTTCCGGGGCCCGGTCTGGGAGGAGGTCATTCTCGGCCTGGACCCGGCGGTGAAGATTGTTGGCCTATCGGCGACAGTGTCGAATGTCGAGGAGTTTGGGGCTTGGCTAGCCAAGATTCGCGGTGATCTGGCGACGGTCGTCTCGGAGCGACGGCCGGTGCCGCTGTTTCAGCATGTCTTCGCCGGGAACCGGATCATTGACTTGTTCGCTAGTACGGCACCAACAGCCGGTGGGGGCACCAGCAAGGTCAACCCGGAGCTGATGAAGTTGGCGAGTGGGGAGACCCGGGTGATGCGTGATGACTCGCGGGCCTACCGGACGCGCTCCGGGCGTGGTCGGCCGGGCTCAGGGGCGCAGTTGGGTGGTCGTCCCCATGCCAAGTATGCCTCGCGGTCCCGTCTCGTACCGCGCCGGGTCAATGTCATCAACGAACT
>JAIRKB010000087.1 GCA_031260385.1 Propionibacteriaceae bacterium
GCTGACCGCCGCCGATCTGGAGCGGATCGTCACGGCAGTCAACACGATCGTAAAGGCAGGCGCCTAATGACTAACTTGCGCGTTGGCCTGATCGGACTAGGGGCCATGGGCCGTCACCACGCCCGGGTGCTCCGCGAACTACCAGGGGTCGATCTGGTCGCCCTTGCGGACCCAGCCGGTGATCCCCACGGTGTCGCCGGTAACCTCCCAGTCCTAGCGAATGTTGAGGCCCTGATTGAGGTCGGGCTGGACTATGCCGTGGTCGCTGTTCCGACCATCTACCACGAAGAAACCGCCTTGCCCTTAGCCGCTGCCGGGGTCCACACCCTGGTCGAGAAACCGATCGCTGGTGACTCGGCCTCCGGTTTACGCATCCAACAAGGGTTCGAACAAGCCGGGCTAATCGGTGCCGTCGGTCACATTGAACGCTTCAACCCGGCCTTACTAGAGCTACGCCGCCGGATCGAGGCGGGTGAGCTCGGCGAGATCTACCAGATCGCCACCCGCCGCCAAGGCCCCTTCCCAGCCCGGATCTCCGATGTCGGCGTCGGCAAGGACCTCGCCGTCCACGACATTGACGTCACCAGCTGGCTAGGCGGGAGCCCGTACGCCTCAATCTGCGCCCAAATGACCCTGCGCGCTGGGCGTCCCCACGAAGATATGGTCGCCATCACCGGGCAACTCGCCAACGGCATCATCGTCAACCACATCGTCAACTGGCTGTCCCCGATGAAGGAACGGACCACTATCGTCACCGGCGAGCGCGGTGCCTTCGTCGCCGACACCCTGACCTCCGATCTCACCTTCCACGCCAACGGCTCGATCGACACCGAATGGGATGTCGTCCAGTCTTTCCGTGGCGTCAAGGAAGGCGACGTCACCCGCTACGCCTTCGCCAAACCGGAACCCCTGAAATCCGAACACGAAGCCCTCCGCAACGCCATCAATAGGCAGCCGAGTGTCATCGTCACCATGGCCGAAGGCCTCGCCACCCTCAAAGTCGCCGAAGCCGCCATCACCTCCGCCACCGACCGAATGGTTATCAGCCTTTAGGGACCCGAACTCGTCACTATCCTCGGTTCCTCAGGAAGCGCGCTGGAACGCCAGCGACCACTGCATTGTCGGCAACATTCTGGGTCACAGCCGCTCCAACACCGATGAGGGCGTTTCGTCCCACCTCGACGTGATCGCTGAGAGTCGCGCCTGGGGCGACCCAGACCCGGTCGGAGAGTTGGACACTGCCGGAGAGCATCGAGTTGCCAATAACCAGGCATTCCCGACCGACAACCACGTTGTGGGCAATGTAGGCGAGCATGTCGATTTTTGAATCATCACCGATAATGGTGTCGGTGAGGGTGCCTTGCGAAATACAGGCGTTAGCTCCGACATACACCCGGTCACCAATGGTCACGCCGCCGAAGTCGGGGATTTTCTGCAAACGCCCCTGGGCGTCATCAAAGTAGCCAAACCCTGGAGCACCAATGACCGCTCCTGAACCAATCAGGCAATCCTCGCCGATCGTCACCTCACCATCAATGGTCACGTTGTTCTCAATACGCGTACGTGCGCCGATGACGACGTCTGGGCCAATAAAACTGTTGTAGCCAATGTGCACATCGGCCGCGATTCTGGGGCTAAGCACCGTCGCATTAGGGGCAACAAAGGCCGGTGATGCCTGGGCAAAGAAAGCCTTGAGTAAAGAGAAGAAGACTGCCCGAGGGGTAGGAGTGGCGATCACATTGAGCTGGGACTCGCCAGAATATGGCCGATCAGCGACGATAACCAAGTCGAGTTCACCAGCAAACACCGCGTCCGGGAGAGCGTCAATACTCCTGACCCAAGTAAGGTTTTGGGCTCGTAAGCCTGACACTGGGCAGAAACCGTGTACGACCGCTGTCGGCGATCCAGCATACTGAAACTCATACTGGTCTTCGCTCAATGATTCGAGTAGTCGAGAAACTGGCAGTTGCACAGCCGCTCCTTCCGCAGGATGACTGCCTAAAATGGGTGGATTACTTGTAGGTTGTCTTGCGTCCGTTGCTGCGCCCGTGCAGCGAACCCTCGCATGATCTCCGGGGCAGTCTGTGGGGTTTCCGAATACCAAAACGCGTGGGTGAGCAGATGTAGGTTGTCGTATTGGTGAGACTTGATTATCGTTTCGGCGTCTTCCCGCCAGTGCATCTTCGAGTCCGACAAATATTTGAACTCCCGGAAAAACCTCGCTGAGTAGGAGTTAACCAAGGTGCCTAAGTCATAGTTGGCATCAAGCGTCCGCTTACTAGGCATATGCATAGAGACCGTCTTAACCTCGATTCCCAAAGCCCGGCCAAGTGTCGAGGCTTCTTCATGCATGGCATCAACCAGACTGTCACTCGAAGCCTCAGGGTATTTCGTCTCATCAAAGTGCAACCCGAGTTCATGCCCCAGCCCAGCGATCGATACTAGCCCCTCAAGGCTGCGCTTAGCGAAGACGTTATAGAACTCGGAGGTGAGCAAGACAAAGTAGGTCGCCTTCATCTGGCTATTAACCTGCCGCTCGAGCCGGGCCAATCGCAGTGCCGCGTCAACATCAACGTCAATATCGTGCCGCATTATGCACTGCCCTACACCATGAGCGCTGTGGTAGTCCGCGAAAGTGTAGTCGCTTTCA